>DATDAE010000050.1:0-7695 GCA_036525565.1 Candidatus Altimarinota bacterium | reverse complement strand
ATCTACGACCAAGATAGTCGCATCCACCGTCTTGAGTACTCGTTCTACTTCACTCCCAAAATCAGCATGACCGGGAGTATCCACAATATTAATTTTAGTACCTTTGTATTCAATTGCGGCGTTTTTGGCGTAAATCGTGATACCTCGCTCCTTTTCTTGATCATTGCTATCCATCACGCAGGTAGCGACTTGTTCATGAGCGGCAAAAGCCCCACCAGCTTTGAGTAAAGCATCGACAAGGGTCGTTTTTCCATGATCTACATGGGCAATAATGGCAATGTTTCGAATCTGCATAAGAAGGAGAAAAAATAAGTCTCAGCCTTTGTAGCCGGATCGGCGCAGAAGTAAAGGAGAAACTTCTAGCCCAAGGTGAAAATACACCATCTTTGCTTTAAGATGGCACCCCATCCTTTGTGGTCTTGATTTCGTATAGTTTTTGACCTATAATGAGGGATACCTACCTTGGTTTGTAATCCTCCCCCTGATGTATCACCTACACACCAAGACACCACCAAATCTTGAATTACCGCAGGTCAAGAAGCTCAAGCCGTACCGCTGGTTGATACTTCACTTATTATTAGTGCTTTTTTTTGGTTGGCTTTGTTATTATCTAGGGGTCTAAAAGACTGAAAGATAAAGGAAAACGAGCCCCAAAAGCACGAGTAAAATACCCCATCCTCGGATACCCCCTTGAGTACTGATCATATGGTGCTTCATTTTGACCATGTGGCTTGGAAAACCCACATAAGCAATCCCTTTGATAAAGCTCGCGATCCCAACCGCACTGATAAGCGATTCCCAAGAAGTGCCCCATTTCCAATGAGAGACCATCAGGATCGAGCCCAAAATCATACTAAAAATACCAGCGACAAACATACTGGAGGGGTCTTTGAAAAATTTATCCATGGCATTTTGGATTTCTTTGGGGTTTAGGACAAAGGCTATCCCCATTCCAAGCCAGACTAGACCAACGATGGCGGTGATGAGGGTGGTGTTGGTAACTTCCATATTTATTGATGATTAAAAATTATCCTTATGATAAACATCGTACCACCAATGGTCAATTTCGAATCCTGCTTCTACTTGAGGGCGGTCTATCTTTCTCGTTCAATCTCTATCAAAACTTCATTACGCCTGAGAAAGGGAGGCGCCCAAGGTTCATCATAATAAGCCTGGATAGGAGGTGCCAAAGCTTCAAGATTGTTTTGGTTCATCCAAGCTTCAAGTTTTTGGGTTTTATTTAGAGCTCTTTTGGTAGTAGCTATCCAGCCATACTGGATCGTCGCAAAGGTCTGAGAGGGTTTTTGTATTAATTTTAATTTTGGATTATTGGGTTTTGGTAGATCCTCAATAGTTTTGTAGGTTTGTGGCATGATGAAAGCTATTTTATACGAGCTTTCTCCCTTTTGGGCCATCACAGGAGCGGTCATGGCAATTTTTTCAGAAGCTATAACAGGAGCCGTCATAGAGACCTTTTTTTGTGATTGATTATCGCCAAAAATATAACCAGCTACGCCCATAAATCCATTACTAGCCGCCCTCAAATGGGAATCGCCATTGACCTCAAGTTCGGCCATGATATAAGGATCGTATTTTCGTATTTCGAATCCCCCTTCTTTTTTGAGAACTTGGTATGTTGGACGCGGGGTTGCGTATTGCACATAAACCCAGCGACCAATCCAAATCGAAAAAACGATAATAAGAATGATCAAAAAAGGCATAGTTATTTTTTTCATATTACCTTTATAATAACCTTTTAATGCTCAAAAGCTAGCTAAATAAAGGGATCATAAGCCCACTGAAGTAAGGCTTGTCTTTGCCGAGGCCGGCAGTGGAGATCACCTTTTTGGCAGTTTTTGAGAATTTGCCCTCGGTGACGCGCAAAGGCTTTCCAGCGTTTGATCTGCCTGGAATCCAAAGCGGCGTCACGCCGCCCAATATAATACCGACAATACCACTGAAACCAGCCACGCACGTCTGGGTCATCAGGGGTGATCCAGTTTTTCTCAATCCATACAGACAAAGGTTGACGCGACTTAATCGCAAAGTAATTCTTGGTGATGTCTGGTATTTGGGGCGACAATTTATCCGCCTCTAAAGCGGATTGGTACCACTCTTTCGGGAATTCTCCGGTACAGTCATTGAGATATTTACCTTCGAAAACCCCGAGAGTAAGCATTTGAACGGGGGTGAGTTGGGGCTTGAATTCCGGATTAAAATTTTCACCAAGGGGCTGACTCAAAACATATTCGTAGTTTTGCTGCATTTTATCCCAAACTTTTATTTTAAAGCCTGGGACAAAATCCTTTTCATTTTTGGAGGAGGAGAGATCGATCATGATTTTTATTATAAAAAACCCTCGCAACTTTGCGAGGGTTTTTTTTTGTTGTGTAGGGTCGTGATACTCAAGAGCAACCACAACCTCCACAACCGCCTCCGTTTGGATCGCGTTTCATTTTGAAAGGTGTTAAAAAGTAGGAACATCCTGACTATAGCCTGTTCGCTTTAAAAAGTAAAGTTAATTTTAAAAATAAAGTAACTTGTGAAATTAAAAGCTTTGTGTAAAGTAGCACCGGGGTTGACCCCGGTGCTTTAAACCCCCTCGGTCACTTCGTGACCGGTCCCCCTTGTCAGGGGGACGTATTCATTACCCTGGTTCTGTAATGTCTTGTAACTGCAACGATCACGATTGTGAGCGAGCGGCCTGTATCATGGATACGCTCTCCAAGAAATGGGTGATCGACATCCTGCAGAAGTTTTGTATGAAAAACCCCAAGATGCGCTATAGCGACTTGCAAAAGCAATTACCTCAGATCAACAGTCGTACGCTTTGTGATAGGCTCGAATTCATGGAATGTAAAAAACTGGTGAAGCGTAATGTGGAGGATTCAAAGCCGGTGAGTATTTGGTATGAACTCACGCCCAAAGGCCAAGAGCTCGAAGAGCTTTTCGAGCTCCTCGTAAAGTGGTCGGATAAATGGAAAGGGAAGTAAACTCCCCCTAGCCCCCTCTTTCGGAAGAAAGAGGGGGAATAAACCCCCCCCTTCCTTTTTTAAAAGGGAAGGGGGTTTGGGGGGATGGGTTTACACTATCGCGTAGGCTCGGATGGGGCTACCATCACCTTCCTTGATTTTCAGAGGGGCTCCATGGAAAAAGAACGCTTTGGGGAGTTTTTCGGTGTTGGCAAGTCGCTCAAAAGAAATCATACCTTGCTCCAGAAGCCATTTTTCAACCTCGACATCAAATTCAAACTTATCAGAAAGTCCCACGGATTTCACCTTGGCTTTGACGGCTTTTTCAGCAAGCTCTTGAGTGATATTGATAGCATCAAAAATGATCACCAGACCCGCTTTTAGATCTTCATCGGTTTCGTATTTTACCCCCGGGCCCATGAAATCGATCAAATCGTAGTCATCGAGATTTTTCCCATCCGCCGTTCCATGGATGGGGGCATTGACGTGGGTGCCATCGTGGCCATTAATTTGCAGGCGTTTCATATTCCAGTCGTCTTTTTCAAAGGTCTGGATGCGCTCAATATTTACCTTAGGGTCTCCCGGGTAAACGGTCGTGTCATTAGAAAGGGGAAGAGTGAGGTCTATGATTTGCATGCGCTCAATATAGCAAAAAAGAAAACATTTTCGACCAGAAGTAATTCTGTGGTTTCAATGTGAGCGGAGAAATCTTCCATATTGTTTCTCGCAAGGGGGCGACGACCCTTTGTTGGCAGAAGGGTTAACCCTTCTGCCCCATCACACCAAGGGAGATCTCTCGGTTCACGTTTCTCAATGATTCAAATTCCACTCGAGAATGTTTTCAGTTATACAGTTATTGCTATTATAATAAAATCATGCACTACACACCCAGCGAAAAATTACGAGAACATTTAGCAGACGAACACCGACAATCACCCTTTGCCGAATACCTCAAAGAAATTGTTTATGGAGGCGTGGATGGCATTGTTACCACCTTTGCGGTAGTAGCGGGGTTTTCTGGAGCGAGTTTGATGGGAACCAGTATGATTGAACTTTCTTTTCTGACGGTGCTCCTTTTTGGATTGGCCAATCTTTTTGCAGATGGGGTTTCAATGGGGCTTGGTAACTTTCTTTCGATCAGGGCCGAACAAGATTTATTTAGATCCCATGAAGTCAAGGAGCGCCATGAAATAAAAGTACACCGAAACGAAGAAGCTGAGGAGACGTTGGAGATATTGATGGGGAAAGGGTTTACACAACAAGATGGCGAAAGCTTGGTGGAAATTTTTCAACGTAATGACGAGTACTGGGTCGGGTGGATGATGCACCATGAGCTAGAGATGGATGATCCCACAGGGACTAATCCTATTTGGAATGGACTGGCGACCTTTGTATCTTTTTTGATATTTGGGTCTATTCCGCTGATCCCTTTTTTCTTTAGAGAGGTTGGGGGCGATCAAGCGTTTAAGGCTTCTTGCGTGGCGACTATCTTTGCTCTGGTGCTTTTGGCAACACTTAAATGGAAGGTGACCAAGACTTCTTTCTTTAGATCAGTATTTGAAACGGTTTTAGTGGGGGGGGTAGCAGCAGGCGTGGCCTTCTGGGTCGGAACCTTTTTCAGTTAGAAAGGCTTGCAAAATATGGCATTTGTACCCTTAAAGCTCTTTATAAAGAAAAAGTGTTTTTTTTTTTGACACTATAGTAGTAGAACCTTTAGAATCTGGTATGACGGTTTTTTGTCTGCTTCTTACTTGTGAGCAGACGGGTTGCCCGAATACCTATATTTTTTTAATACAAACACCATGTACAAACCAAAACTCTGGCTCTCGTGGCTCATGCTTACGGCGCTGTTATTCTCTAATGTTGCTTCGGCTGCGGTCGTCCTAGATGGGCCGAATAGTCAGCTTAGTATCGGTGGGAACACCGGTTCTGCAGGCCAGCTTCTCAAGGTTGGATCTGGTGGAGCGCTCGAATATGGAGCTATTGAAGCCGCAGGAATCGCCAATTCTTCGGTAACAGCAGAAAAACTTAGTATCGCGCTTACGACAACAGCACGAGATCTCCTGACTCCAGCCGCTGGAATGGTGGTTTATAATACTACTGATAGTGAACTGCAAGTATACAATGGATCCTCTTGGGTTGCCGCGATTGTTGATACAGATACGGATACAACCTATACGGCAGGAACAGGACTTACCTTGACAGGGACAGTGTTCTCAAATGATTTGGGAGCTACGATCGAAACCGGAGAAATTACAGACGGAACGATTGCTTTCGGAGACTTGAGTGTCACGACAGCTTACGTAACTTCAGGGATTGATTCTGTGACAGGAGGAGATTTGTTGGTAACAGAAGCAGCTGTGGAAGCTTATGTTGCGGCTAATGGAGACGATCTTGGTAATCATACCGCCACGCAAATCCTTGTGATGGGAGCTAATAAAATCGTAAATACTGATGATGCCAATGATTATGGTATTGCGATTGGAGCTACTGGTACCCTTACCACAGATAATGCTTTGACGGTCACCACAGGAGGAGCTGATATTACGGGTTTACTTGCCGTTACGGGAAATATTACGGCTACAGGAACCATCACTTCTACTTCTGATATCGCCTTCAAAGAAAATGTGGCCACAGTTGCTAATCCAATCCAAACACTCGTAGCTTTACGAGGAGTACAATGGGATTGGAAAGACGACTTTGCGGCGGCGACCGGTCAAGATGGTGATCTTGTCACCTATGGGGTGATTGCTCAAGAACTTGAAACCGTATTGCCAAGTATGGTGGTTACTGATAATGAAGGACACAAATCAGTAGCTTATAACCAACTTACCGCTTTCTTGATTGAGGCAGGGAAAGCTCAACAAACAGAAATCGAAGCTTTGCAAGCTCGTTTGAACTATCTTGAGTCTTTGTTACTCAATGTAGCTTCAGCTCAATAAAACTTGTAAACATGGTGTTTATAAGTTCATAGATAAAAAAGCCCTCCGGTGACGGGGGGCTTTTTTTCTTGAGAAGAACATGTAGAGATTACTGACTCTTGGGGATGGGGAAATCTTGGTTTTCAAACCTTCGACCTCTTGGCCGCCTATCAAGGAGATTATTTTCAATTGATCCTTGAGCTTCTTCTCTTTTCTCTTGGAGTTTTTCTTGGAGCTCAGGTGATAGTGCTTTAAAAGCTTCTTCTCGCTCTTTACGCCTAATCTCTCGTTCCTCTCGGGTGGGGGGTGGCCCTTGTCTGCGTTCGCCCCCTCTTATCAGATTGATCATATCGGCTTTGAAATTAGCCTCAGAGGTCTTTTCTCCTGTGAGACGAACTCGGGTCCCTATCTCCAATGTCAGAGCCTCTGGGCGGTGGGCAGAAGTGATATCAACCGTCCATTCATTCTCAGCTCTATCTTTGAGCGTGATAGAGGTTTCTTGGATATCGAGAATAGCGCCTCCCAAAAACCCATTTTCAGGATTACGCCACATTCGATTACCTCGAGTTTCAGCGCGTTCGTAGCGTCGCATTAATTGGCCCATAAATTGGTCAATTCGGTCTCCGACATGGGACTCATAAAGCGCAAATCCTCCTAAGATCTGTATAGATAAGATCAAAATAACCCAAGAACGCCAAGCTATCTTGTAGCCATGCTTACTTTCATGTGCCAAGAAAGTACCAAATCCGAAAAGCCCTACCCAGGATACCAACCAAAAGAGTGGTATCCCCAGCCATAAAAGCTTGAGAAAGACATAGGGACTTTTCCAGAGCATTTCGAGAATCATGATATGTTCTAGAAATTGAAAGATCATCGTACAGGCTATAAGCCCGAGGATGACAAATACTATGGAGAAGATCCCGATCAAAAGACTTTTAAACAAAAAGTACCATTTAGAACGAGGTTGAATTTGTTCTTTTTTGATACGTTCGAGAACCGAGTGGGATAGTTTATTCATATGGTGAGTATTAACTTACGAACTCAGGAACTTAGGAACTTGGGAACTCGTTCTTAAGTTCTCAAGTTTACAAGTGCTTAAGTTTTGTTTTGCCGAAGGTATATTTCTTGAAAGGCCTTTTTAGCTCGATTGATCATTGTTGCCACGGTGCCCATGGGCTTTTTGAGGATATCGGAGATTTCTTCATAGCTTTTGTCTTCCAAAAATCTGAGAACCAAAATATCCTTATATTTATTAGGGAGGAGGGCGAGGGTGGAACGGACACTCTGACTATCCAGAGATTGATCAAATTGGTCTCCGATCTCGAGGTCCTGGCTTTTGATCTCAAAAACCGCATCATCAATCCCGGCTTGTTTATCTATCCCTCTGGATTTTTGACTACGAGCAAAAGAGATGGTTTCATTGTGGGCAATCCGGTAGATCCAACTCGAAAATTTGAGCGAAGGATTAAACCCATTGAGATTCTTCCAGACCTTGAGAAAAATCTCTTGGAGGATGTCTTCGGCTTCGTGGACGGTGATATTAGTCAGCCTTAGTACATAACATTTAAGCTTGCCTTCGTATCGTTCGATCAAAGTTTCAAAGCAGGATAAATCTTGGATGGCTTGTTGAGCCAAAACTTCATCAGATACCACGAGGTCTTTAGTCATTCGGAAAATTTATGTCGTTTTTGAGGGGGAAAGCAAGTTTTTATGAGAACAGGCTCGATCGTTTAGCCCTTAGTTGTAAAAGAGCTGGGAAATGAAAAGAGCAGGAATAGTGAAATCACTACTCCCGCTCAGTT
>DATDAE010000049.1:0-4292 GCA_036525565.1 Candidatus Altimarinota bacterium | reverse complement strand
ATGTCCTTCTGAAAGTCAGCATCTCACCTGGTGTGCGGTAGATGGACAGACAGAAATTTATAATTGTTGTGTCCTCAATACTGATCAGGCGATTGCCGACGAATTTGAGCCGCATATTTGTACTGGTTCCGCCCCAACGCTTGGGATTGTGGGGGATGATTGCATGAGACTAGATCAAACTTGTTTGACGGTGGGTGGTGAACGAGGACTTCAAGACCCAAATGGTCGTTGTTATGCTTGGTCTTGTCCTTTCGGATTTCAGAGAGGACAATCTGGTTTTGGGCAAGATCCAGACCAGTGTTATAGCGATCGATATTTGGCTCGATGGGTCAAAAAATGTGGAGCGTGTAATGATGAAAACTTTACAAACGTACTTGGCGGCAATTTACTGGGTGATCCTTGTCCAGACTGGCACAATGCTCAAAATCCTTATGATGTGGATGGGAGTGGTATTGTAAGTCCCTTGGATGTACTCATCATTATTAATCATCTAAATACTTCTCCGCCACCACTAGGAAGTCGAATAGGCGATGAGGCTTGTTTGGATGTCACCAATGATGATCCAGCCAGTGCTAGTCCTTTAGATGCGCTCAATGTAATTAATTATCTCAATGCTGAAGGATGGAATATCGCTAACGCCAGTGATGATGCGGATGGTGATGGGATGAATAATGATATTGATAATTGTGAGGCCTTCGCAAACCCTGGCCAAGAAGATAGAGATGGCGACGGATTTGGAGATGCTTGTGATATCGCTCAGTGTACATACTATTGTCAACTACCAAATGGTATTCGTGTGCAGGATTTATACTGTAATCTCAAAATAAAACCCCAAGATGAAACGGAACTTTGTTATTAATCTCAGCCTTATTGTAGGACTTCTCGTTAGCTCGTTTGGAGTGAGCTACGCCTATGAATCAGGGTTTGATCTAGCACAATCTTCCCTCAGCATCACGTACGATGATTTGGGAAAACCGGGCGTGCCCCAACTCTCTTGTTTTGGAGATTCAGGGCCTTCGATTATTATGACTTTTCAGGCTTTGGGATTGAGCCCCACTTGGGAGAGAGAGATTACAGAATGCTTCCAACAAGCAGGTATTTATACGGTCCAGATTGATCTCCAAGATTTGGCGGGCAATCAAACGAGTAAAACCTTTACCATTGAGATAAAACCAGACCAGATTGATTTTAATCAATCACCCCTTACAACGCTCCAAGATCCTCCCACCGCCGAAGAACCCACAGCCAATAATCGAGATTATTTTAGGTTTACGATATTTTTGAGAGATGCTTTGGGCAATCCGATAGACCAGATAAATAGTGGTCGTATTAGTTCGGTTTCGACGTTTCCTGATGATGCCAATACCGGCCTGAGTTTCCGGGATGGATTGCGGATCAATGAAACGGATCTTTTACCCCTTGTCGATCCTGGAGTTGATAATCTTTCAGATGGAGATGTTACCGATGGTATTAGTTTTAGTCTCAGTGCATTGGCGCCTTCTTTAAAAAAAGCGGGGCCCAAGATGGGGGTGCTTTATGATCGTGATTTGGTCTTGGAATGGAAGTTTCCTCAAATTCTGCCAAATGGAAGTCTGGATACGGATAATCATCAAAGCCATACAGAGAATCACAATGTTCGATATCATCCGCTTTTTGTCTTTGCCCCTACCTTGCCTCAGTATATTTTTGATGAAGAGCCTACGATTATCGATGTCGATGTGACGGCACATGGGGCGATTACCACCGGCCCCACCCCTACGCCAGAGCGTCCCACGAGCGTCATGCTGAGCAGTCCCACAGAAGCTGATTTTCAAAACCAAGACCTCAATAATGCTGGATATGATCTGATGAATGCGGTCACGGCCCAGCTGCCGCTGGGCGCGATCGGAGGCCTACAGCTTGGAGTTATGACCCATATCTATGGTCGCGTCAATACGGACGTCAATGTGATGACTGAAATCACGTATGATTATCAAGGCGAAACCATCGTACACCCTTCTTATGCGGCGGGAGCTTTGGGAGAACCTTTGGATCCTGAAGAATGTGTGGAGGGCGATCCTTTGTGTGATCCTTGTGCGATCTTGGGACTTGAGCCAGATTGTGATCCTTGTGCCTTGGAAGGGATTAATTGTACCCCAACTCCAATAGGATTTATCGGCGCCTCGTTTGAAACACCCGTCATCAAGAGTCAAAATCGAGGAGTCCTAGATCAGAATGATACCCAAAATATCACGGTATTTTATGATCTTTCCCAAAAAACCAACCAGGTACGGGATCGGATGAGGAATCAGCTTTTTGAACTGGTTTCAGGGGTTACGCCTCAGACTTGCCCCGGCACTGGCTTTATCAGTTTTGAGACGACGGGAACCGATGATCTTCAAGAAGTCTTTTTAGATCAAGACGTGGTCTTAGTACAGGACTGTAATGTCGAGATCGCGTCACCGGCTGGGACAAAAGTGACGCTTCCTAGTGGACAAAAAACACTAGTCGTTCGCAATGGGAATATACGCATAGAAAATGATATGGGATATGGTGGCCTCAATGACAGTTTTGGCTTTATCCTCGTCAATGAAGAAACCCAAAACTATCCCGCGACCAGTAATCTTTTTATAAAAGACACCGTGCATCACTTTGTAGGTAATTATTTTCTGGATGGGGCCCTTTTCTCCACCGCGGGGGGTGTCTTGCCGACAGTATTTTTGGCTGGAAACCCTCGAGCCGTGATCGATGACGTAGCGGGCACCATTACCAACGGGATGAATAATGATTTGCAGCTCATTTTGATGGGAACGATTTTGAGCTATAACACGATCGGGGGAAAATTAGAAAAATATGATTACGATCGTGATGCCTATGCTGATCTGAGCTCCCCTAAATATTATTTCACGCCTTGGCATGTTTTTCTTGATCCAGAGAATGATACCCCTGTAGCGGGTATCACCAGTGAAGTTTTAGCGGGGGATCTGGCCATCAAATATGATCTGCATTATATGCGGCAATATCGGCTTTCAGAAGCGATGCAGGATGATGGACTGGGCAATCAGATCCCTTGGAAATGCGCCCTAAAACCAGGGAGCCTGACGGAGTGCGATGCCAATCCAAATGCCTTTATCATCCGGAATGACCAACGAGTCGTCCAAAATCCACCTCCGGGATTTGAAGGGCTCAATGTTTTGAATTTAGGACAATAAGGCTAGACCCCGGGATGTCCATAATAAGGGACGAAGGAAGTGACGGGCGGCGCGTCTTGGCTGGCTTCAAAAAGCGCTTCCAAGATTAATTTAGGATTAATTTTTTGAGTAGATACCGACAGGAATCCGACTTGTTTCGCAGGGGGTAAGAAATCAATAAAAACGTTTTCCTGAAAAGTGTCTTGGGCTTGTTCGAGCGGTATCAGATTTAAAGCCTTCTCGTCAGAGGCAACTTCAAAAACATTATCCCCAAAAGCATTGAGGAGCAAAGGTTCTTTGAGTCCTAAGTCTTCCAAGAGTTGCTGACCGACTCGATCAGCGCGGACGGTTCGCAGTTCGCATTGATATTTGTCAGCTAACGTCTCACAAATCAGACCACAAACCCGCAAAGACGAAAAGCCTCCTGGCCCGGTTATAGTGCGAATACTTTTGAGATTCTCGAGCTGAGATTTGTGAGCCGCAACCCAATCCCAGATTACCTGGCTGCTTTCTTTCCATCCTTCCCAAGCCTCGAAGGTGATGATTTTATCATTTTCTACCAAAGCTAAACTAGGGGAGATGAGTGAAAGGTTGAGTAAAAAGTGCATACAAAAACTTGATTTTAGCGCTCAAAATGGATAATAGAGTAGCAGGTATAATTTTACAAGAATCTTCAACATGACATCAACTTCTCGAAAAGTCCTGGTCTTGGTCATTGTAGCGGTGCTTGTAGCGGCTTTTTTGGGATACCAGCAGTGGCGAGCTCAGTTTGTAGTGCCAGTTCAGATGCATGATACAGAGAATGGCATATTTAAAAATCATCCAGACAATGCTCTTCCTGACAAAAAACAAAAATCTCCGGCTGATTTTCTCTAAAAATAAATATCAAAAGTTCATGATCAGATCACTCTTTTTGGGCCTCGTTTCAAGTTTCTTTTTGCTCCCGGCTTATGCAGCGGTAGATGTCTATCCTGGCAATATTGTGGAGATAGATCAATTTGTGTTTTGTTGCGGAATCAAGTTTACATGAGAAGAAAAGGAAGAGTGGATGGTGGCATAAGCAATTTTTTGTATAGGAGTAAGCTTGTTCATGCCAATTCCAGAGTGTTTTCGTTGGTAATT
>DATDAE010000048.1:0-10595 GCA_036525565.1 Candidatus Altimarinota bacterium | reverse complement strand
GGTTCACGATAAAGTCTGTTTCTAGGCATATTTCTAAACTTAAGAACTTGAGCACTTGAGCACTTGAGAACTCAGCTTTAATTCTTAAGTTTCTAAGTTCAGCAGTTCACAAGTTTTTATTTCCCCATCATACTTCCCAAGTCTCCCATGACCGCTTTCATTTTTTCGGCTGCGACTTGTTGAGATTTTTTGAGGGCTTTATTAAAGGCTTCAGCGAGGGCTTTTCCTAATTTTACAGGATTTTGTAAGATCGTCTCATCAAGGATTTCGACCCCACCTGGGATGACTTCTTGTTGTCCATTGACGGTCACGCGTACACCATCGACTTCGGAAAAAATATGAATTTTTGCGAGTTCTTTTTGGATCGCTTTAGCTTGTTTCTGGAGTTTATACATATCTCCCATTTGTCCGAGCATTCCCATGAGTATAAGTGTTAAGGGGTAAGTATTAAGGGGTAAGGGGTTCAAACCTTACTTTCATCACGGAAGGCATTGTAAGGCCTTTGCTTTTTTGGTCAATGAAAGCGGTTGGAAATGATGAGAAAATGCTTGAAATAGTGTCGGATCTCCCTACAATTGAGTGGATCTTTTTAGATTAACCCATACATACACATGACACAAGATTACGGTGCTTCCGATATTCAGGTTTTAGAGGGCTTGGACCCAGTTCGGAAACGTCCAGGAATGTATATCGGCTCTACCGATACCAGAGGACTCCATCACTTGATTTGGGAAGTCGTCGATAATGCCATTGATGAAGCTTTGGCGGGATATTGTAAAAATATTGATGTCCGTATTCATGAAGATGGATCAGTTTCTGTGCAAGATGATGGACGTGGAATCCCGGTCGAAAAACATAAACAAACTGGTGTTTCTGCGGTTGAGACGGTGCTAACCGTGCTGCATGCAGGGGGTAAATTTGGAGGTTCTGGATACAAAGTATCAGGAGGGCTTCATGGGGTAGGGGTTTCGGTGGTAAATGCGCTTTCGACTTTGACCGAAGTCACGGTAGAGCGTGATGGAGGGAAGCATTTCATCTCTTTTGAAAGAGGGGAGGCCAAGGAACCACTTAAAAAAATAGCTGATAGTAAAAAATCTGGGACGCGAGTTCAGTTTTGGCCTGATGCGGGGATCTTTGAAACGGTTGATTTTGATTTTGCGGTTATTAAAAAGCGTTTGCGTCAACAAGCCTATTTGACTCGAGGGATCACCATCACGCTGCATGATCTTCGTAAGGATCGAGAAAATGCCGCGCAGTTTTATTTTGAAGGGGGGATCGCCTCGTTTGTCCACCACCTCAATGAAAGTAACGATAGTATTGGTGCCGTGCTTTATTTTGAAGGAGAGAAGGACGATGTGGGAGTAGAGCTGGCTTTTCAGTATACGCAAGAGTTTAGAGAAAATGTTTATTCTTTCACGAACAATATTCAAACCATCGAAGGCGGGACGCATCTCACCGGGTTTATGATGGCACTCACGCGAGTGATGAATAAATACGCTCGTGATAATAGTATTTTAAAAGAAAAAGATCCTAATTTTACCAATGAAGATGTTCGGGAAGGTCTCACAGCGATCGTCTCGGTCAAAGTAATAGATCCGCAATTTGAAGGACAAACAAAATCAAAGCTTGGGAATTCTAATGTGCGTGGGGTGGTGGATCGATTTACCAGTGAACGATTGACGGAATATCTCAATGAAAACCCGACTGAAGCTCGAAATATCCTCAATAAATGTTCCCTCGCCATGCGAGCTCGTCTGGCCGCTCGGTCAGCCAGAGAAACCGTCATACGGAAAAGTGCACTCGAAGGGATGACCCTTCCAGGGAAGCTGGCCGATTGTTCGTCCAAAGATCCCAACGAATCAGAACTCTTCATTGTGGAGGGTGACTCGGCTGGTGGTACCGCCAAGCAGGGCCGAGATCGTCACACGCAGGCTATCTTGCCGCTGAGAGGAAAGATCCTCAACACCGAACAATGTCGACTCGAAAGAATGCTCGCTAATAACGAAGTCAAAAATCTCGTTATCGCTTTGGGTACGGCTATCGGAGATGCCTTCGACGAAGGGCGTCTCCGATATAAAAAAGTGGTTATCATGACTGATGCGGATGTCGATGGAGCGCATATCCGGACGCTTCTTTTGACCCTCTTTTATCGTCATTTTAGACCGTTGGTCAATCGAGGTTATATTTATTGTGCGAATCCACCGCTTTACAAGCTCTCGAAAGGGAAACAAGTTTGGTATGCGATGAATGACGAAGAAAAAGACCAAATCACGGCAGAACATGATGTGAAGGGTGATAATATCCAACGATATAAAGGGCTCGGAGAGATGAACGCCGAACAGCTCTGGGAAACGACGATGGATCCAACGAAACGATATTTAGTACAAATCTCGATAGAAGATGCGGAGAGGGCCGATCATATCTTTAAAGTTTTGATGGGGGATGAAGTGCTTCCAAGAAAGAAGTTTATTCAAACTCATGCGGCGAAGGTGAAAGATCTGGATGTGTAAAAAAGATCTTTTTCGGCCAGAATACGTGTGTCGGTTAAATGTGAGTGGAGAAATCTCCATTAGTGTATTCTCAGGCTATACTTCCAAGCAGCAGGGTTAACCCTGCTGCTCCAGCACACAAGGGGAGACCTCTCCGTTCACATACGTCTTGAATTGGTAATTCCAGTCGAGGATGCTTTCTTCTCAGCAACTTTTGGGCTGTAGTCTCCGGTAGCAAAAGTTGGCCATCGGAAAGGTGATCCATCGGATGGGCCACATACAAAGTATTTTGAGGATGGGCCACCAGGGTTTGGTCTTGCTCAGAAGGCGTAGAAAGGCTTCGCCTTTCGTATACTCTTTATGTTTGATCTTCACGACCCAAGAGTTTGTTTTGAGGCTGAGATCTTGGATGGCTGGTGGAGCTTCTTTGAGAGGAGTATAGTGGTGGTTTTCCAGGATACACAAAATCTCAAGAGCTTTTACAAAGTAAAGGCATCGCTTGCACTGATCGTTATAGTAGATAGTGATCATGATTTAGAGGCGATAGGTTCTTTCTTTTGGTATTTTAGGGCATTTCCATGGTATTGAAAATGAAGTTTTGATGAAGAAGGTGTTTTGCATTACAGGTTGGGGAATGGTAGAAAAAGAGCCTTCCCGAGAAGACTTCCCCCTGATAAGGGGGAAAGATCTCACTTCGTGAGATCAAGGGGGTTATCTAAATAATAAAATCATGAAAAAAGATTATATACCTTATGATCAAGATCTTAATCAGTTCGCTCGAGAGAATCGTAAAGAGATGACGAAACCAGAACGTAAAATTTGGTATTATGTTCTAGCTAGAAAACAAACTGGTTATAAATTTACAAGACAGAAACCAATTAGAGACTATATCATTGATTTTTATTGTGCGGAGTTACGGCTTGGTATTGAAATTGATGGAGATAGTCATCCTTATCAAGAAGATTATGACAGGAGGAGGACTCAAATTTTGGAAAGTGATGGTATCAAGCTTGTTCGTTACTGGAATAATGATGTGATGGCTAATATTGAAGGTGTTTATGATGATTTGATGGAAAATATTGCGCAGCGTAAAATGGAATTACTCCCAAGATAACCCCCCGATTACGCTTTGCGTAATCGACCCCCTTGTCAGGGGGTAGTTTCCTTGCGAGCGGAAGACAAAACACAATAAGTCCTAGGATGACAATATTCTTAGGGCCCCTTATCAGAGGGGAGTCTACCTACGCAGGGAAGACAACAATTGGTAGGTCCCAAATCAAGTTTGGGACGACATCTTTTTTAATCCACATCAAACACCTGCCGGAGGATGAGATCTATGACTCGATATCGTTTTTGCTTTTTATGGTCCTCGAAGTCTCGCTTCACAAAAGAGATCATGCGTTGTTCGGCGATTTCTCGGATTCTCAGATTTTCCTCATAAATCCCTCGCAAGGACGGACTGAATTGAAACTTGATATCTTTCTCTTCGCAAAGCGAGATGAGGTTGAGGGTGTGCTCAAAAGCATCACACTGGATGATGGCGGTGATCTTCTCGGACTGGCAAATGCTTTCGAGTTTATCAAGTTTCCCAAAGATCGGGGCGCCCTCGACGTGTTTGGTCATACCATAGGGATCTATAACCCCCACGATTTCAAAAAGGGCGTAGCGGTCACGGTTGATCGAATGAATGAGTTTTTCGGTGATACGGTTGGCTCCCACGATGAGGGTTCGGTAGACGCCGATCTTTTGCTTTTTCGCACGACGAAGCAGGAGGCGGAAAACGTATTGAGATAGGAGCAAGGCCACGATTCCAAAAATCAAAATCAAGACCCCGATAAGCCGAGAAAAGACGATGTCCCGGGGAAAGAAGTACATCACCACCAGTATCCCAATGGACACAATCCCCCCCAAGAAGACAAAGATCATATCAAACCAGACATGGTAACCCCCTCGTGGGGGGATCCGATAGTATTTGGCGAGGATGAGAAACGCACTCCACGCCAACGTACAAAGGATAGAAACGGAGGCAAACGTAGAAAAAGGGAAATCGGTAGAATTGATAAACCCCACCCGGACTCCATAAGCCAAAAGGAAACTCCCGTAAATAAGCAAAAGGTCCACGCAAGCGTGAACCAATCGCAGGGTAATAAGTTTTTTAAACATTATTGCGCATTTTCTTATAGAGCCTTCATTGTGCCATCTCCTAAATCAACTTTTGTCCATCCCCATCCACCACCAGGGGGAGCGGCAGAAGCTGCCGTGTTTAAATCTGTGGTAGTTGCATTACAAGTTCGCATATTTTCATAAGTAGCACTTACCGTGAAATTGCCGGCAGTTTTCAAAGTGGTTAGAGCATCTGCCCCAGACCCATCCATGTATCCATATCTAAGATCACCTTCGGGACCTTTGTCACCTTCTTCGCTGAGTCCTATAAGAAAGAGAAATTGATTATCACTTCCGGTTTTATCGTTAGTACCATCTGAAAAGCCAAAATAAACACAACCGCCAATTCTCGTCGGGACTCTATAGTCGGCACGACCTAGCATGATCTGAAAGTCGACATCATCAGTAATATCATATTTTGTATTGGTGAATTCTGTGGCACCATCTACCTTAAGTGCTGATGCTAAAGCTTGGACTATTGCTTTTTTCTCGGCATCTTGTGCTCGCGCAAAATAACCTCTAAAATTGGCAAAACCGATCGTCCCTAGGATTCCTAGGATTACGATCACGACGAGGAGCTCGATCAGGGTAAATCCCTTGTTTTTTTGGCTATTGGTTTTCATGTTTTTGACGACTTAATAAAAGTAAGCTTTTTTGTGGAGCGATAAGATTATGAAGTGAACTAAAAGATTGGTCAAACTTTTTTTGATAGATATGGTTTAGGGAGGGATTCTTTATTTGATATCTTCAAAAACTTGTTTAGGGATTCCCCCTATTTCTAAAATCCCACTGACCGTTCCAGGGGGAAGTACTTTTCTCCCGTCAGGGATGATGGTCATGGCTCCGTTTGGATGTTTTACTTTGATGTAACTTCTTTTGAGGAATATCTTTTAGGCATGGACGGAAAAACTACCAAATTGAATATGGTCTCTTTTGTAGTTTGCTTCTGGTTGATCTTCTAGATAAAGCTCTAAAGCTTCCTTCAGGTTTTTGATAGCTTCTTCTTGGGTATCTCCACATGAAGTTACCCCGGTTGTGAGACATTTAGAAACCCAACCTTCTTCTTCCTGCCAGATAACGTACGTTATTTGATTCATGAGGTGATTATAAAGGGTATTGTAGGTTTTGTAAATATGCCTCAATCCGCTTCTTTACGTTTAAGTCCTTGGGAAACGCAAAGGCTTTACCCGTGATACGCTCGTAGAGCTCGATATAGCGTTTGGCCGCCTCTTGCTGGATAGTGGTATCAAAGAAGTTACGAGGGTCCTCTGAGCTATCCACGTCATAGCCATTGGCAACGGTCATGGTCCGGACAAACTCTTTGTCGAGCATGTCGGGGTTTTCTCCCGCTTCAAATCGCGCTTGGTAGGTGTCGGCGATCCAATACCTCGAAGAATCTGGTGTATGCACCTCATCAATGACCATGAGGCGACCATCTTTGTCGAGGGCCATTTCGTATTTGGTGTCAACGAGGATCAGGCCTCGTTCGAGGGCTTTCTTTTGTCCAAAGGTAAACATTTTGAGGGCTAAGTCTTCGATCTGTTGCCAGAGATCCGCCGATACGATCCCTTGCGAGAGGATTTCTTGACGGCTGATGGCTAGATCATGGCCTGAATCAGCTTTGGTCGTAGGGGTGATGATGGGGGATGCGAACGCTTGGTTTTTCTTTAAACCTTCAGGAAGGGTGATGCCACAGATCTTTCGATCTAGATACTGGTAGGCATACCAACTCGAAGTGGTAGTAGAGCCAGTGAGATAGCCTCGTACTACCATCTCAATGGGTATGACCTGGCCTTCACGGACTCGGGAGACATTGGGGTCGGTGGACTCGATGAGGTGATGATGTACGCCGATCTCGTCTAAAAGCGAAAACCAGTGATTGGCCACTTGATTGAGGACTTGCCCCTTGAAAGGGATCGTTCCTAAAATAAAATCAAAAGCCGATACTCGATCGGTCACCACGATCAGACGTTGATCATTCCCAAGGGAGAAACTTTCTCGAACCTTGCCCTTGAAATGGGCCTTAGCCCCTGGGAAAGAAACTTCGTCTACAGTATGGGGCAGGGCTTGGGTGATGAGGTCATCGATATTCATTGCGTGTATTTTAGGCTGTAAGTATTAAGTATCAAGTATTAAGTATAGGGGTTTTGTTTCCTTAATACTTAATACCTACTACCTAATACTCTTAGAATCCGGCTTGATACTTCTCTTTAAAATCTTCAAATTTCATTTTCTTTAAATCGACTTTGAGTTTCACTCTTCCTACGCCTCCATTACGATGCTTGAGGATGTTGACCTCGAGGACGCCTTTTTCTTCTTCGGAACAATCTTCATTGTAGTATTCTTCTCGATAGAGCATCATCACGATATCAGCGTCTTGTTCGATGGATCCTGAATCTCGGAGATCAGAAAGTACGGGGCGTTTTTCTGGTCGACTTTCGACATTACGAGAGAGTTGAGAAAGGGCGATGATCGGCATATGGAGTTCTCGGGCGAGTTGCTTGAGGGACCTGGAAATTTCTGAAATTTCTTGGACTCGATTCATAGGATTCCCTCCGCTCATGAGTTGAAGGTAATCAATCACGAGAATGTCAAGGCCGTGTTCCATCTTGAGTCTTCGTGCTTTAGCCCTCAGTTCTACGATAGAACTTCCCATCGAATCATCGATAAAAATATGAGCATTCCCGAGTTGATCCATGATGGGGCCCATACGTTCGAAATCTTGTTCATTGAGCTTTCCTCGATGGAGTTTCCAGGAATCGACTTGGAGCATCGAACAAAACATCCTTTCTACAAGTTGTTCTCGGGACATTTCTAGAGACATAATCCCGATCTTTTTGCCAGATTTGAGGGCAGCGTTTTGTGCGAGCGCGAGACAAAGGGCCGTTTTCCCCATAGAAGGTCTGGCGGCGATGATGACCAAGTCAGAAGGATTGAGCCCTCCATTGAGTTTGTCATCGAGATCTCGAAAATGCGTTTTAACTTTTCCTTTATTGGCCAGTTCAGGATTTTCATGCACTTCAGAAATTTTTTCGAAGCTTTTGTTGAGGATGTCTTTGATCGGTATAAATCGGTCTTTGAGGAAGGTTTGAGAAACCGAAAAAACTTGTTTTTCAGCCGCTTCCAGTACTTCTTCGACCTTCTTTTGTTCGTCATACCCAAGGGCGGTGATGTTTTGGCCAGCCTTGATCACTTTCCGGAGGACTGAGAGGTGTTTGACGATCTGGGCATATTGGTAGATATGCGTCGCCACCGGTACCATGTTTTGGAGTTCTGCCAAATACTCAGGTCCGCCAATGAGTTCGAGTTTACTCCCGGCTTGAAGTCTGGTGGCTACAGTCACCAGATCCACGGGTTCTGAAGTTTGAAATAGATCCATCGCGGCTTCGTAGATGAATCGGTGATGGTCATGATAAAAATCAATCCCTTCGAGTAAATCGGCCACCTTTAAAATAGCGTCTTTATCGAGCAGGATACATCCTATCACGGATTTTTCGGCATCCATGCCGTGGGGCAGTATTTTTTTTTCGTTTGTCATGTTTATAGGCTTCTCTCTGTATAAGAAAAAGACCATCCAGAATCAAATCTAAATGGTCTTTTCTGTAGTTTTTACTTGAGCTGGGAATTATTCTCCCATTTCTTCAAGGCTTTCTTCTTCGATTTTTTCTTCTTTTTGCATTTGTCCGAAGATCATTTTTTCGGTTCGAAGATAACTGTTTGGGTTGTACACGTCATACCGTTGATATGGGGAGTAAAAGTTTCGAGTAGAACTTCCGCTTCGATTGCTAAAAGGGGTCGCGAGTGAACTCCCGGTAGGCGCTTTGTTGACACTGTTGTCAGCTATGCTGGCTTCTTTTTTTTGAGCGTCTCGAACATCACTTTTACTTATAGCACCTCGAGTCAAAAATGAGAGAGGTATTCTTTTGGCTTGGTGATTATCTCGTTTGGTGTGGATAACCCCTTGGTTCATTCCTTCAGGGGATGTGTAACCCGATCCACCATCTACATAATAATTGATAGCGGCTCGTTTCCAGTTTTGCTTAGCGGTATTAGAAACCCTGTAGTTACCTTGATTTCCTGGTTGTCGCAAACCATAGTTTGGTTCTTCAAGCGCTCCTTCTCGAATAGGGTCTGTAGAACGTTCATCAACATTGATAAGCGCTCGTCCGATTCGATGTCTCCAGAGTTGATTAGGGACACTTTTTCGTGCTCCGTTATCAATACGGTAAGTATAATTGTAGTATCTATTTCTTAGGCGAAGAGCTTGATTGAGCTTGGTCTCTGATTCGATTTTAGCACAGCGGCTTCCGGCAACCTGGCAATCAGAACCATTAATAATTTCAGAATAAGCTTGAGCTTCTTGGGAAAGGCTTATAAGTCCGATCAGAAGAAAAGAGGTGAGCACGATTTTTTTCATCATAGAAAGATTAAGAGAGAAATGAGAGCCTTGTGTATTTGTTGGGTTTATAAACAAGTTCTCGTAAAGTTTAGGCACATTTTTGATCCTTCGCAAACTTTTTTTATAGAATCGCAAAGAAGCGATTGGTTTCTTTTTTATTTGTTTTTTGTGTCGGCATAAATTTTGATCATCAAGCTGAGCACCATGAGCGTTCCCCAACCAATAAGAACCCAGAAAGCGGGGATTAAACCCGAAGGTAGTATGAGATAAAAATGTAGAAACATCCCGATACTACAAACGCATAAAATCCAAATGAAGTTTTTCTTGGCCAAGGCGAGCTCCCATTGTACGAGATAATGGATGAGGCCAACAATGAGTCCGTAGGCTCCGAAAAAAAGCAGCCAGTCCTCAGCCTGGGCGTAACCTTCTCCGAAAAGGGTCGTGACAAAGAAGGATTTCCCGAGGTACAGTAAAAATATCCCAAAAAGGCTTCCGAAGATAATAAGACCAAAGGCTATGACATTGATACGGGTGGTAGACTCTCTTTGTTCAATTTTTTCAATAAGGGTAGGGAACAGAAAATTGGCGACATTGGATCCGGCGAAAAGTATGATTTGTCCTAGTTTTGAGGCGACTGAATAAGCGCCGGAAACTTTAGGCTGTAAGTTCTGAACGAGCATCATATCGAGATTAAACCAACTCGAATACAGGATGAAGTAGCAAAGCATAACCCAAAAGGAGCTTTTTAGTTCGAACGTTTTATTTTTTTTGAGTTCAGTAGCTTTTGGGACATTGGCGAGCCGGATGGTTTCGGTGGAGGGCGCAAAAACGACCCAAATAGCCCAAATGAAACTGGGGATTTGGCTCACCGTCAAACAGATGATGACGCCATTGAGATCAAATCCGGCTTGAAGTGCTAAAAAAGCCAAGAGACACTTGAGGAGGCTCTCGAGGACAAAGCCCCCTGATAAATGGGTGAAAGATTGATAACCCTGCATAAATCCTCGAACCATCGAATGAGGGAGGGTTATCAAGTAGACCGGAAGAAATAATAGCATCGTCAGGTATGTTGCGTGAAAGAACTGCACCATGAAGCTAATGGCCCCAAAGCACAAAAGCACCCAAAGACCACTATAAAGGAAGGTTTTTTTGAGCCAGTCTTTTTGGAGTTTTTGGCATTTTTCATATTGTCCACGACTCATGAGGCGTGCGGTGGCTTCGGTAGCTTTGGTTTGGAGGCTGATGCTGGCAAAAGCCACAATGCCAAAAAAGGCAAAAAGACCAGAAAGGACGCCATAATTAATCGTATCAAGGTATCTAGCTGAAATCAGATGAAAGGCATAATTGGAAGCAATGACCAAAAAAGTAGATAAAAAATAGATAGAACCTTGTTGGATTTTTTTGGCATTACGCTTCATAGCAGTCGTTTTTTAAATTGGGTCCAAAAAATCATCACCATGAGCACAAAAGAGGAAAGCGCTATAAAGAGTCCTAAATAGAAAGACTTAGTGACGCGGAAGAAGTATTTGATCTTCTTGCTTTTG
>DATDAE010000047.1:0-4716 GCA_036525565.1 Candidatus Altimarinota bacterium | reverse complement strand
CCAGGTCCTATCCTGATGGAGAAAAAAAAAACACCGAAGCGAAGCATCGGTGTTTTAAGTAAGGACTAAGCGGCCATCCGAATTTCGAGCTCTTGGGCAATAGCCTTACAAGCTTTCGGATTATGCATTTTGAGATTTCTCAGTAGTCGTCTCCGACGAGAAACCATACCAATCAAACCTCTTCTGGAGTGTACATCTTTAGGATGAACCTTGAGATGTTCCGTGAGACTGGCGATTTTTTTCGTGAGAAGTGCTATTTGCACCTCATGGGAACCGGTATCTTTACCGTGTTTTTGATGCTTGTCCATCACGGATTTTTTTTCGTCTTTTTGCATTCGATAAAACAAATAAAAGTTAAAATAAGCTTAAGATCAGCAGGATTTTAGAAGTTTTTATTCAAGAGTCAAGCCATCTATGAGGATCTCTAGCATTCAAGCAATATTTGGGCTAGAATGCAGATCATGGTAAAAAAATTGATAGGGCTGATTTGCGCTCTTGGACTGCTCAATGGCTGTCTTTCTGTGACGCCTCCCCCCTCGCCTCCAAGCCAATCGCCTGACGCACTCAATATTCATGACCAGAATCAAACGATTATCGGGAAAGCCGTGCATGTAGAGGGTGATATTTTCGTGACCCCTGACCACCTCTTTGTGGACCATGGGGATCTTTTTGGACTTTCGCAGAGAGCACCACTCAAAATTTGGCTTCGAGATTTTGAACACGATATCTTGTTTTTCAAATTAGCCACACCACTCAATTCCGAAAACACCTTTTCAAAAAACCCACCCGCGATAGGTAAAATTTTATTCTGGAAAGATGCAGACCAAATACTATCAAGTTCGGTAGAAGGGATTAAGGCTTCTTTTTCTGCCCAAGATAATAAAGCCACCAAAAAAAACCTCTTGGTGTTTTCTGGTCACATAAAAGAAGGTTTATCGGGTACGCCGCTCTTTGATGAAAAAGGGGTTATCTACGGCATCATTATTGCGGCTGATCGAAGCAAAAATCAGATTTATGCATTACGGTCCGATATTATGCAGGCCTTACTAGAAGAAAACCAAGAATAAACATTGACCCTTTTTGCGAAAATCAATAGCCTATGAGGGACTGGGCTTTATGCTTACTTTATAATTTTTATCTAAAATCCTCCCATGAAACGATTTATTCTGTGTCTTTCCTTAATACTTACCATGAGCCTCATAACAGGTTGTGGTTCAAAAAACGAAACGACCACGCCTACTACCACAAAAGAAGCTAAGGTAAACCAATACGATAGCCAAAGCCTGAATTTCTCCTACCCAGAAGGATGGGTATTGAGAGAAAGCGATACTCCTGTTGGACGGGTTATCCTAATTTATGCTCCAGAAACAGAAAAAGGCGTCCAAACCAACCTCAATATCATCGTTCAAGATCTAAGCGGAAGCGAAGAGCCTCTTACTTTAGAATCTTACACCAAGCTTTCTAAAGATAGTCTCGGCGACATCGTAGAAGGCCTTGATATCTTGTCGGAAGGCAAAAAAGAACTCGATGGTAATCCTGGGTTTGAAATCAGCTACAAAGGGTCTACTCAGACGACTCCCAATAAAAAATTCCAATGGTGGCAAGCTTGGACCGTCGTCGATAATCAAGCTTATATCTTCACCCTCACTGGAGAACCCTCTACTATCAAAAATTATGTACCAGCTGTAAACAGCATCGTCGATTCTCTAGAAATCAAATAAGTACTTTGTAAAAAAACAAAAACTAAGACCGGTCTGTTTACAGATCGGTCTTTTTTACACACAAACTTTAAACAACTCTACCACTCACGAATCTGCAAGGTAGGGATGAGGCCTTTCCCGGCAACACCGTCACTCATCATGATACATTTATGATGGTTAGCTTCTTGTGGAAAGTGTTTTAGAAAAGCCTGTCGTGCGTTTTCCACCGTCACTCTCGGATCATCCGAAAATTCCACGATCAAACTATCGATACCCCAAAACAGCTGATTCTTGCGAGCCACGGCTTCATCTGGAACAAAGGCAAAAATAGGCACTCTGGGTCTAAAATTGGAAACCACATGAGCCGTCCAGCCGGTCCTGGTCATAACCATAATACTTTTCAGGTCTTCTCTGTCTTCGGGTATAGCGGCGGCCAGTTTGGCAAAAAGATCTCGATCTTCTTCAACCGGCAAATCTCTGATACGAAAATGTCCCACATGGGCTTCATTGACGGTGGCGATATCGACCATAGTTTCGATACAACGCAGAGGATGCTTTCCCGCAGCCGTTTCTCCCGAAAGCATGATACAGTCGGTTTCCTGGAAAATAGCATGCGCCACGTCGGTCACCTCCGCTCGGGTGGGCATCGGGTGGTCGATCATCGATTCGAGCATCTGCGTAGCTACGATGATAGGTTTACGATATTGCGCCCCGAGATTGATAATTTCTTGTTGTACTTGGGGCACTTGGGCAAAAGGAATTTCTGCCCCCAAATCCCCTCTCGCGACCATAACCCCATCAGACGCTTCCACAATACTGGCTAAATGTTTGGTGGCTTCGAAACTTTCCACTTTGGATATAACCATAATATCGGCTTCTTTTTGGGCTAAATAGGCTTTGAGCTCGGAAACTTCGTCGGATTTACGAACAAAAGAAAGTGCGATCATGTCCACGCCCTGCTTGATCCCAAAATCAATATCTTCCCAATCTTTTTCGGTGATAGAAGGAAGATCCAAGTCTTTCCCAGGAAGATTTAATCGACGACGCGAACCGATTTCCCCTGTATCGAGCATCTCACAAACCGCATCATTACCTTTTATACTGAGGACTTTGAGTCGCATGCCACCATTATCCATCAACACCTCACCGCCCTCCTCTATGTCCTTGATAAATCCATGGTAATTCACAAAAATCTTTTGGGTCTTTTGGTAATCCACTTCATCAATCGTAAGCGTGATACGATCTCCAGGTTTCACCGCAATCGCTTCCTCGAGCACCGCCGTTCGGATTTCAGGCCCCTTGGTATCAAGCATAATAGCTATGGGGGTGGTCAAGGTTTTGTTGAGGGCGTTTATCCGTTTGATAAGTTCTCCGTACCACTCGTAGTCTCCATGCGAAAAATTGAGTCTAAATATGTTGGCGCCGCCTTTAGCCAAGGCTTCGAGCATTTCCGGACTCGAAGATGCCGGACCGATGGTTGCAATAATTTTTGTTCTTTTCATGTTAATCTATTCTAGGGAATATCCGCATTAAATCAATTTGCTTTCGTGCACCTTGAAGGCATACTCATCGGTCATCCCCGCAATATAATCACAAATCCGTTCTTCGATGGGTTCTGCGCTTTGAAAAGTGGCTGGCAAATCATTGGGATGGGATAAAAAATAGTCAAACAAGTCCGCAATAAGTTTTTGTCCACGCCGAGAACTTTCCATAACTTCATCTCGCAGATAAAAATGCTCAAACATATAAGCCTTGAGCGCTAAAAATTGAGACTCAAAATCGTCTTGGAATCGTATCAAGCGATCAGGCGACTGCTGCGCCTCAACCTGGGAAACGATATGATGATGTGATAAGAAAAACTCAATATCTCCCACGAGACGAGAGATGAGCACGTGCAATAAATAACGATTAAACGTTGATCGGTCTTCCCCGATCACGCCGTCTTTTAAAATGTCGGCACAAACGGGCACCTGCTTAAGGTCTGAAAAAGCTATAAACCCAGCTCTCAAAGCATCCTCTAAGTCCGCTGCTAAGTAAGCCATCTCATCACTTATATCCACCAACTGCGACTCAAGACTAGGCCAAACTACCTCCGAACCATCAGGCCGAACAAAGCCTTTGGTATGTTTTTGTAAACCTTCTCGCACTTCATAAGAAAGGTTGAGTCCTGGGAAATCTCGATATCTTGTTTCCAGCGTTTCTACGACTCGCAAACTTTGCACATTATGTTCAAAATTTTTGCCAAAGGATTGCATCTTCTCGTGTAACGTCTTTTCTCCATCGTGCCCAAAAGGTGGATGTCCCAAATCATGACTCAACGCAATAGCTTCACACAAATCTTCATTGAGACCAAGTTGTCTCGCAATATCTCGGGCAATTTGGGAAACTTCCAAGGTATGCGATAGCCGATTCCTAAAGTGATCACCCAGCGATGGACTAACCACTTGCCGCTTCCCTCTGAGTCGACGAAAGCTACTACAATGAATAATCCGATCACGATCCCGTTGATAAGGCAATCGATCACGATCTTCATCGGTAGGATAAACTCTTCCCAAAGAATTCCCATGTTTTTGAGCATAAGGCTTCAAAAGAGCATCATACGGCTTGATAAGATTTTGACCATCCATGACGCGATAATAAATAATTCATAACAAAAAGTATAGAGGGGGATTTACTATTTACTATTCATCCTTTACCGTTTAGTATACACGTTGAAAACAAAAATATCATGAATTCATCTGAATCAACAACCGAAACCAGTCATTGGTGGGGAGCGCTGGGAAAGCCTTCCTTTTCTACTCGGGAATTCCGGCAAGAAGCCGCCGAACATTTCGGAGACCAAAGCTACTCAACCGGGCAACTCTTCGCACTTTGTGATGATGACCAAAAAGCCTCTTAAGTCGTACTAAAAAATGGATAATCCTATTGAATCAGTCCTCGGTTTTGTTTTTTCTCAACACAGTTTGTGGGCGGGCTTTAGGGCTTTCTTTGGGGCTATATGGGATTTCATGATAGC
>DATDAE010000046.1:0-3290 GCA_036525565.1 Candidatus Altimarinota bacterium | reverse complement strand
CAATTCGCAAAACCCTTTGATCAGGGGTTTTTTCTGGGATCTTGAGATCGACTTTACCCCAAAAGGTTTCTACAGGTTTCTCACATCCCACGATAGCCTCTAGGATGGGGATTTCGAGCGTCGAAACAATATTGAGCCCATCACGCTGAAATTTCGAGGAAAATTCCACTTGGATATGCACATAGAGATCGCCGGCGGCAGCGCCTTGTCGTCCCATGTCGCCCTTGCCTTTAAATCGCAGCGTGGTGCCATCATCCACTCCAGCGGGGATTTTGATCTCAACATAATCTTTACTTTCGATACGGCCTTCGCCATGGCACGTACCACAGGTGGTTTCAAACTCAAACCCAACGCCCAAACAACTTGTACAGGTGGTTTGTTGTTGGACCATACCAAAAGGCGTTTGAAACTTTTGCGCCACTGATCCAGATCCCTTACAAGTCTGACAGGTCTTTTGGCCAGAACCCCCTTTGCCTTCACATTTTTGACAAGATTTATACCGTGAAGCTTTAAAAACTTTCGTAGTCCCATTCATGGCGTCTTCAAAGCTGAGTTTGACCGAAACCTCTAGATCAGAGCCTCTTTTATCCCTTGACCCCTGTCCCTTACCACGGGACCCTTGTCCTCCCATGCCACCACCAAAAAAAGAAGAAAAAATATCTTCAAATCCTCCAAAATCACTCGCATTAAAATTAGCGGAAAAGCCGCCTCTACCCCCACCTCCAAACTGGGGTCCAGCACTCCCGTATTGATCATATTGTGTTTTCTTTTGATCATCTCCAAGCGTCTCATAAGCTTGATTGATCTCTTTGAAGACTTTTTCATCGCCTCCCTTATCAGGATGATGCTCCTTGGCCTTAGCTCGATAAGCTTTTTTGATATCCGCCTTAGAGGCGCCTTTTTTTAGGCCGAGAATTTCGTAATAGTCTTTTGCCATTTAATTATTAACTTTAAGAACTTGAGAACTTGAGAACTTGGGAATTAATTCTTAAGTTCCTAAGTTTACAAGTTTCTAAGTTTGCTCCTGACAATTTTACCACCAATTAGCAGTCTGGTCAACTGATTGCTAGTTATGTTTAATGGTATCTGTAGGCTGTTTTTTTGAAAGCCTTGAAAATATACAAAAACATATTTTTACTTGCATTTCACACGAAAAGAGCTATAAGGCAATATGTTGACTAGTGCGACAAAAGAATTCTTTTTACTTTTTTGTAAAGCTTTGCTCCATGAAAAAATGGTTTAAAACCAGCTCGATCGCCATCTTGGTGAGTATTTTCTTACCTATGTTGGCTTTTTCTGCCGCCGGAGATTTTACTCCACAGAGAGACGGCATTACTTTATCCCATAACAACGGGCTAGGAACCGGATCGAGCGTCGAGTTCAATCGGTTTACCGATGATACTTTTTACGCTCAGCAAAAAGGTCACATCCCTGGTGAGCTCGCACACCAAGAGGCTTTGGCGTTTGCGGTTCAGAACGGACTGCAAGATCATCTTGATCAACGAGACTTTCTCTCGATCAGGACATCGGGAGCCGGACTCTCAAATCGTTATCTTCATGGGGTTGATGATTTAAAGCAAGGTGATCGAATATTGGTGAATGTATACGTAAACAATAATGCCACGCAGGCTTGTGGAGGCGTTAATCCAAGTCTTAGTACTCGAGCTCAAATTGATTGGGGGGGAGAAGATGGTAAGATTTTAGGAGCGATATTGTCTTCAAATGCAAGCCCGACCCAGATCAATGATAAAGTTGATGTGAGCGGAACGGGCGGCCTTGATTTTAGATATTTGAGTGCGGTAGTGATCGAACGAGAAAATCCAGATGGCAGTCCTGATGGTTCAGCCTGTGGAAGTAGAAATACGAGATTTCAAGCTCGTAATGTCACCGCGACCGTGCAGGGAGATACGGCTCAAGTAGACTTGGGTTCGGTGGGAGGTGGTTATGGACATGCCAAATTTGTCGTGTTCGAGCTCGAAGTCGTGGCTAACAATGCTCGACCTTTAAGAGTTTCTCGAAATATAAGTATCGCCGCCAGTACGCTCAAAAATAATGCCATTGTTTCTGCTGGTACCGAATTTAGCTACAACGTGAAAGTTGAGAATGTATCAGGTGAAACGATCAATAATGTGGTCGTCACAGACACCCTCGATAGTCATCTAGAATTTGTCGTGGGAACGGGAGGCGTAAGTCACAACGGTAATACCATCACGCTTCAATATGGGAATATAGCCGCTCAAAGTAGCGCAACGCTCAACTATACCGTTCGAGTCAAAGCCGCTACGGCTAATGGTATCACCTTTTGTACGCAAGGGGTGGCTACAGCAGATACCCCGGGAGGCCTTTCGGTGACGGAGAATTGCCCTTTTTGTACCAGTGTTCAAGACTTAAGTTTGTCGTTTATTAATACGATCCATGTTTGTGGAAATGGACTTTCTGAATTTGGAAGAGTTGCAGACCAGTCAGGACTTGGATTTAAAATTAATGGAAACGAAGAATGTGATGATGGAAACCTCCAGGATGGAGATCAATGTAATAGTTATTGTCGAAGTGATTCTCTCAATGATGGACTTGTTGTGACCCTTGAAGCGATTCCCTCTAGTGGGACAACGCTCGAGAGAGGAGACACGATCGATTATATCCTTACGGTGACCAATAATTTTCAACGAGATGTCACGGGGATTATCATCGGTAATCCGCTCCCAAATGGGGTGACGTATGTAGGCGCTATCGATCCTACGACGCCTGGGATCATCGTCCATGCCAATGGAACCGTGACCGTCAATGTCGGCGATCTTGTGCCAGGAGAATCGAAAGCCTTTCGGTATCAAGTGCGAATTGATGGTGATGCGCCTTTTGGACCCATAGTCAATAGAGCGACCGTTAATGCCGCTCATGTACTAGACAATAATGGTAATTCCGTAGATCTTTCAGGGCTTCAATCCAATCCAGTCATACATTTTGTCGTACAAGATGCGACGCCGGTTTGTGGTAATCATCGCCGAGAAGCTGGTGAACAGTGTGATGATGGGAACACCGCTTCCAATGATGGCTGTAGCAGTACATGTCAGGTCGAAAACCCACAAAACTGTGGGATCGATGGGAACGGAGACGGCAACTTGGTAGATCCAGGAGAAGAGTGTGATGATGGTGGTACCGTTTCAGGAGATGGATGTAATAACCTGTGTCAGCTTGAAGGTGGTATCTGTGGAAACGGCGTTACCGAGCAGATCTCTTGTCCTGCGGGACTGGTTTGCGCCACGGTGCTTATCGTCGAACAATGTGATGAT
>DATDAE010000045.1:0-7147 GCA_036525565.1 Candidatus Altimarinota bacterium | reverse complement strand
TGAAAATACTATAGAGATTAGTCTTCAATACTCTAGTTAAAAAACTATTTTATACCTTTTCAAATACCACCACATTATTCCGCCCTTCGAACACCTTTTCTTCCACTACCTTAAACCCTGCCCCTTGACCCATACCCCGTAATGCTTTCAGTGACACCCTCCGATACGTCCGCGGGTGGCGATCTTTTCCAAAAGGCACGATCCAATTTTTCCATCGGCCGCGTAAGATATTGGGCCAAAAATATCGCCCCGGTAAAATCCAGGTAGTGATAAAGAGTTTTCCTCCAGATTTGAGTACACGATGACACTGCGTAAAGAAATGTTTTTGGTCTTTTGTATTTAACAAATGATGAAAGGAAGCCACCGCGGCAATAATCTCAAACTGATCCGCTCCAAAAGGCAGATCTTTCTCAAAATTACTGAGAAAGAAATGATCCGATGGGTGATTCTCACGAGCGATTTTTAATAATTCGCTTGAAACATCCAGGCCATAATAATTCCCGAGTGGCACGAGCTCTGGGTCGAGAAATTTCCGGAGCCGTCCGTTGCCACAGCCCAGATCCAACACTCGATCTCGTTTTTTTATAAAAGGAAAAAGGATTTCAAACTCTGGCCAGGGACGCGCTCTCGTGAGAGAGAAATCTTGGGCGAAGGTATTGTATTCTGAAGACATATTAAAACATTTTTAGGCCGCCCCCCTTTCGACACAGGTCTGATTTGAATTTTATTTCTTTGGCAATATCTTGGTACACTTTACGGTTGATAAGCCCTTTTTCAAAGAGCTCTCGTTCGAAATCAATTTCCTTCTTGAGACACATACGCTCCACAAAATTCTCTTGTACTTGGGCCACAAAATCAGGATATTTCTTTTCCAGTTGCCGAATCTTGCTTTCAGAATTGGCATGCCAGGATTCATAGCGCTCAATAATCTTTTTTACGACGGGAGAATTTTTGAACTCTTCATGCTCTTTGTAGAGCACTCTAAAATCACGGATGACCTTCCAGCTCGCGATACGTCTGGCTCTATAATGCTGCCATCGATGCAAAATTTTGTACTGACGATAGTCCTCAAAGAGATGATCAATAAGCCATCCCCAAATCCCTCCAGGATTTTCATCAGGCACTCGGGGTGCGATACGCGATGTTTTTTGCGTTTCATTCGGCAGCTCATCGCTTTCGAGTCTTTCTATCTGACGATAGATACTCCCTCTCAGCGTTCTAAATCGATCTTCTGATATCTCTTGGTATTCGAAGAGTTTTTGATAGGTTCGTAGCTCAATCCCCAAAGCATATTGAGACAAGATCTTCTCAGTTTCTCTTTTGTGGTTTTTGTATTTTGATTTGAGTTTTTTGAGCTCTTGAGAGAGACAGACAAGATTCTCTTTGTATTTCTGCACCATCGTGGTGTGAAGTTTCTTGGTAATATATTGAGCCTCTAACATATATTTGAGATAGCCCAAAATCCGCTCATTGACCAGCATCTGAGACTCTATTCGTTGTATGGTCTCATTGGGCGTATAGCCTCCAAATCCCAGCCGACGTAGCATCGGCTTCATCGTCAAAGCATTGAATAAAAAGGTGATCAAAATGACCCCCCCTGTCATAGCTTGAAGCACGGGCGCAAAAGCATAACTCTGAGGCACCAAAAGCACCGCTGCGGCCGCCAAAGCCCCTCTCATGCCTCCCCAAGCAATAATAACTTGTGACTTCTTATTAATTTTATTTTCTTTGGCATGAAACCAGTTGGTAATCCCAAAGGATCCAAAGACCGCCAAAGGTCGTGCCACTAGGATGGTAATGACTGCTGCCACCATGACCATGTACCAGTGAGACTGAAAATCTACTTGTCCAAGTCGTAGCCCTAAAAGTAAGAAAATAAGCGCATTGGCTAAAAACCCCAAGAAATCCCATATTTCACTCAGACTGTGTTGCGTTTTGAGTGGTAGTTTTGATTTACCGAAATTCCCGACCACGATCCCCGCCACGAGCGTGGCCAAAATGCCTGAAGCACTAAATACTTTTTCAGAAAAGATAAAGGTACTATGCGCCAAAATAAGACTCAAGGTGATTTGGACCTTGTGGCTATCGGCTTTCGCAATCGCATAAGAAAAAATAATCCCCAAAAACCCCCCCACCATCAAACTCACGATCACGACTTGCAGTAACACGAGTCCCTTAAAAGCCACCGATCCCACGGAAAAATAATTGTAAGCGCCTGTTGCGAAAATACCTCCCAGAAAAACCTGGAACATCATGAGCGCGGTAGCATCATTGACCAAACTCTCTCCATCCAAGATCGTCGATAATCGGCGTGGCACTCGGACTTCCTTAAAAATAGCCAAAACCGCTACTGGATCGGTCGCTGAAATAAGCGATCCAAACAAAAAAGACACTCCCAACGGAATGCCTAGTATCACATGTAGTAAGTAACCAATAATCACGATGGAAAGCACGAGACCAAAGGATGAAAGGCTTATGATCTCCAGCATCGTTTCCTTCAAATTCTGAAGGTTCATATGGTAGCTCGACTCAAAGATCAAGCTTGGCAAAAAGATATAAAACACCATTTCTGGTGAAAATTCCACATACTCAGCAAATCCATAACCCTCATACTGGGCAAGAAAAGACAATACGAGTCCCGAAAATAAAAGGCCTACGGCAAAAGGGATCTGTATTTTTTTGCAGACATGATACACCAACGTTGAAACTCCAAGAAGTCCCAACAATCCAATCACGTTAAGGAGCAATTCTGATTCCATCCTTTAAACTAAGATTTCTAATCCATTTTTCGTCACAATACCACAATGCTCCCATTGGCAAGCATCGCGACCGTCCAATGTTACTACGGTCCATCCATCTCGTAAAGTCTTATTGGCGGGATTGCCCATACTGACGATGGGTTCGATACAAATCGTCATATTTTCTTTGAGTCTGGCTCCTGTGCCCGGACGTCCATAATTAAAAATATGCGGATCTTCCCACATCACCGTCCCAATCCCATGTCCTGTGAACTCTTTGACCAGTTGATAACCACCTTTTTTGATCACGCTCTCGATAGCATTCCCGATATCCCCTGTATAGTTCCCCGTTTTGGCGGCAGCGCATCCCGCTTGCAAAGCTTCGTAGACACATTGTGAAAAACGAGCTCGCTCTGGATGTGCCATGTCTCCCCCTACGATCGTCGTAAAAGCCGCATCGGTGATAAAGCCTTTGTAAATTACCCCACAATCCACCGATAAAATATCCCCTTTCTCTAGTTTTCGAGCATCGGGAATCCCATGCACAATCTCACTATTGATCATCGTGCAAAGGGTGGCGGGAAAACCTTTAAATCCCTTAAAAGCCGGCTTCCCTCCATGAGACTCGATGTATTGTTCTGCCAAATCATCTAAATCCTTGAGGATGGCTCCTGGAATAGCTCGCTCGCGCACCAGGTCATGGACCCCTTTGAGAATGCGGCCCCCCTCACGCATAATATCCAATTCTTGAAGAGTTTTAACTTTGGTTTGCTGGGTCATAGATCAAAGAATTTCAAAAATATCACTCGTCACACCTTCTATAGCCTGATCACCATTGATCGACAGAAGTTTACCCTGTTTTTCCCAAACCGCCAAAAGTGGTTGCGTATGTTCATGAAAATTCGCAATACGTTTGCGAATACTTTCGGGATTGTCATCAGCTCGCCCTTCTTTTCCGGCTCGTTCAAGTAAGCGACGAAAAGATTCTTTTTCGCTTAATTTAATCTCTATCACTCTAAAATCCCTCCCAAGCGTATCAAGTAAAGTTTCAAAACTAAGACGTTGGGCTTCAAATCTCGGAATCCCATCAAAAATAATAGGCTGATCGGGATCGGCTTTGTGATCGATGAAGTCTTGTACAATCTCCATCACAATTTCGTTGGGAACCAGATCGCCTCGTTCGGTGATGGTTTTCACCTTGGCCCCGAGTGGCGAATCTTCTTTGGCGATAGCCCTCAAAGCCCCGCCTGTTTCAAAAATCTGGTAGCCTTTTTCTGCGGCTAAAATCTTTGCCTGTGTGCCTTTTCCCGAACCCTGTATACCTACCAATATGAGATCTTTCATAGATTATATTTAAAAATTCTTTTCTTTTTTAAGGAAATCCTGAAAAAAAGCAACCGCACAAAAACTTGACCCACCCCCTTCCTTCATTGCTATAATGAAGTTTATATTATACTTTAATCTCTAAATTCCATGGAAAAAGTTTATCAATTGGGAGACGTTTTTGTACACCCATTGCAAAATGTTTCATCGCAAGTTTTTTCTTTTTTACCCCAAGTTGTAAGCGCTATCATCGTGCTCATCGTCGGATGTATCGTCGTGAGAGTGCTCGTGAGTGTCCTCAGCAAGTTACTCGCCCTTCTAAAGCTTGATGCCCTTATGGAGAAAACCGGGGTCTCAAAAGAACTCAAAGGCATAGGCATCAAAGCCTCTATCAGTGATATACTGGTGAAAGTCGTTAAGATCTTCCTGGGCTTGATCGTACTTATCACGATCGTCGATATTTTGAATGTGAAACAACTTTCAGAATTTTTGGATAAGATTGTGACCTATCTCCCTAATATCTTTGTATCGGTAGTCATTCTTGCTATTGGAGTGATGTTTGCCAATATCATACAAGCCGTCGTGGAAGGTACTATTGGATCGGTCAAAGCGGCTAAAGAGAGCGCTAAAACTGGTGGTAAAATTGCCAAAATCGCAATTTTGGCTTTCACCATCATGGCAACTTTGGTTCAACTTGGCATCGCTGAAGAATTGATTGGGACGCTTTTCTCGGCCATCGTCTACGCTATCGCCTTGGCCCTTGGTCTTTCTTTCGGATTAGGTGGCAAAGACGCGGCTCAGAAATGGCTTGAACATTGGCAAAAATAGGTTACGGACCGAAGCCTACGGTTTCCCCCGTAGGCCCCCTTCCCTTTGATGCGAGTTCGTTCGCGCGGGGAACGGCCTCTTGCTCACTCACAAAATAAAAAAAGGAGACCACATGTGGTCTCCTTTTTTATAACACTCTCACGAACGAGCGTAGGGGCTCGTGGGTTTCAGTCCGCCAATTACATTTTCTCGTAGTCATGCATGATCAAGTATCCGTTTATACGTCTGATCATATCAAGTACTACAGAAACCACGATGATGAGTCCGGCTCCTGAGATAAAGAGTGAAATACTACCCACCCCTCCTGAAAGCCATCGCTGAAAGAGGATTGGGATGACCGCTACAAAGGCGAGGAAAAGCCCCCCCCAAAAACAAAGATTACTCATAGTTTGTTCTAAAAACTGTTCGGTTTCTTTTCCAGGACGATAGCCCGGGATAAAACCACTTCTTTTTTGAATATTGTCAGCAATCTTCTTTGGTTCAAATACGATCGAAACATAGAAGTACGTGAATCCGATAATCAAAAGGGTGTAAACTGTATTATACTGCCACGTAGGCGATGATGGATTGACATATTTGAGGATAAAATCCGCTGCACTTTTGAGCACTGGCTTCGCTGAAGTTTGCATAAACTGAGCCAAGATCGAAGGGAAACTTACCACCGAAATGGCAAAGATGATCGGGATCATACCAGCTTGATTGATCTTGAGCGGCAAGAATGATTTTTGTTGTCCTTTACTTTGTCTTGAAGCATAGATCACGGGTACTCGTCGATCGGCTTCTGATACATATACAATGAAAAGCGTAAGGGCCATAGTCGCGAGACTCAGTCCCAAGATCACTGGACCGGAAGCGGCTTGGAAAGCCCCAGCTATCTGGGTTGGCACGGTTGAAACGATCCCCGCAAAAATCAAAAGCGAGATACCATTTCCGATCCCTTTTTCAGAGATCAATTCTCCCACCCATACTAGGAGCATCGTCCCAGCCGTCACGGTCAGCATCATCGGAATCATGGTAGCAAAATCACTCGTATCCACGATCGCTCCAGCGGTCGAGAATCGGTTGATGAGCACCATCATCCCGTAACTCTGCAAGAATGCGAGAGGCACTGTCAATAGACGAGTGTACTGTCCCATCTTTTTTTGTCCGGCTTCGCCTTCTTTTTTGAGGTTTTCGAGACTTGGGATAATCACTCCCAACAGTTGCATGATAATCGAAGCATTGATGTAGGGCGTAAGTCCCATAAGAATAATCGAAAAATTCTCCATCGCTCCCCCCGTAAGCAGCGAGAAAACACTCAAACTACTATTCCCTTGATTTTCGAGGAGAAAACGGATTTTTTCGACATCCGCTCCAGGGATAGTGATGTGAGCCAATAATCGAAAAAATACCAACATGATGATAGTAAAGAGGATTTTCCCTCTGAGCGTTTTAATATTCCAAACTTGATGCGCAACCTGTAAAATTCGATCCATAAATAAAAAAATGATAAATTCCGGGTGATCATAAAAGAAAATCCACTTTTGGCAAATGTTTATACCTCGCTCTCTTCCTCGCAACCTCCTCTCATATCCAAATAAAGAATCCCCGTATTAAGGCTTTTTGTATAGGGATAATAACTGGGCGGTAAGCCGCATTCTTTATAACGGGCAATTATAGTCTGTGCATCAACTACCGGCAAGCGGTCCCCATTGCTATAACCTCCCGCTTTGAGCTCCCCCAAAAGAGCTTGATCAATACGATTCTGAACGACTAACACAAGTCCAGCAAAAGGTAGTTCTGTCGTTTCTGCTCGTGCCAAACGCCCTACCTCAAAAGGAGTTCTATATTCTTCTTCTATCAAGGTTTTAGGCTTTCCTCCTCGCGACTGAACTAAGCACATTTGCTCCGTAGCTTCAACCTCTGTCAAAGCTCTAAGGCGCAAACTAGTGCTTATAACATCTTCGAAGCGAGCTAGTCCTTGTTGTAAAACTTCGGCAACGCTTTCTTGAACTCCTGCCAATCTCAATTGTTGAGTCAATGCACTCAAATAGGCTTCTCCGGCCGCATCAGAGATGACTGTTCCATCATCTTCGCACAAAATGACATTCTCACCACCTGATTCTAATTTCATAATTTCCAATCCTAAAATCTTAAATGCAACAGAGAGATGAGTAGAGTCATAAACAAATGGCACAACTCACAAAGACAGATCGGCAAGAGATCGAGTATCATCTCAATAAGGGATACAACTTCTCAGAAATCGGCAAAATGATCGG
>DATDAE010000044.1:0-3067 GCA_036525565.1 Candidatus Altimarinota bacterium | reverse complement strand
TCCCATTGCGCACGTCTTCGATCCTCAAGCTCAATCCGGTAGGCTTCAATCGCTTCTTTGGCTTCTTGGGTTCTCTGGCTGTTGTTATAAATATTAGCCTGCCGGTAATAATCCATATGCAGTTGTTCCCACTTGGCGTCTTTATAATCCTCGATATACGCATACGATTTCCCTGATCTATTGTTCCACGGATACCAGATCATTTTTTTGGGGAGCTGCTGGGTACGATATCGCTTGTAGTCATCTACCTTAGCTTCTAGGGCGGTACGATGAATACTCAGCATATTGTAGACTTGGCCATCCGGGTAATTCTCCTGATTATAATAATTCACATCTGCTTCGAGATTCCGAGCCAATGTTGCAAAATCATAACTCCCCGTATCTTGCCCGTATTTGGCATAAAACGCTTTTTGTTTCTCTCGCTCTTGGAGATACTGGTAGACAGGATTCTTTTCTAGTAACCGTTGGTAGTAGCTGGATTGTGCGGACTCCCAATCTTCGATCACCGGCTCATCTACGAAATCAATATCGATGAGTCCATCGGCCACGGATTTGAGATTGAAGAGGTCTTGGGTGAGGGTTTCTTTTTTCTCCTGGAGCGTTTTGAGTTGGTCTTCCAAACCGTATCGCTCCGAAGTCGTCTCAGCTTTTGCTATTTGGTCTTTGATCTTTGATATTTGGTCATTGATCTCCACGATCTCTCCCAAATGCTCATACCCCAGGTGGAAGTAGTCATTGTCTTTCCCGAGGTGTTCGAGTTGGCGGGTAAATTGCACCACCCGGTGTTTTTGCGCCACGCGATCAAGGTGCTCTTGGTAGAGTTTCTTGGCGCGAGGGATAAAGGCCTTGTAGGACTCGACCGTCTGTTTTTCACTCTCACTAGCCGCTTGTAATCGTCTCCCCACTTGATCATAAAAAAACATCACTCGTGATTTTTCTTGCTGGGTTTTATTAATCTGATCTCGATAGGACTTGGTAGCTCGTTCTTTGTAGTGGTACCAACTCCAGAAATCCCGAAACCCCATACTACGAGCTTGCCTTCCCCAATATTGTGGAATTCGACTTAGCCTATAGTTAAGATCATTTATCTTTTTGTTGTACTCTGTTTCTTTTGACTGTTTCAAGTCTTGATATTGTGCATTATAGCTTTTGGGCTGGGCGAAGGCCTCCTTCATCAGATCACCTTCCAAGAGCTTTTGGATATCCCAATCGGATTCTCCAATTTCTCCCTTGATGTCTGCATCCAGCTTTCCAAGCCAATTTTTTACCACGTCCCCGTCCGTTTCCTTTCTGGATTTCTCAGCGAAAACTTCCTCCAAATTTGGATTGAGGTCCGTTTGTCCGTACAAGCTAAACTCTTGCTTGAGATAATCATCATAAGTCTGCTGTACCCCTTCGAAACTAGCTTTCGCTAGCTCGAACTCCTGCTGTATCTGACGGTATTCTCCCACCCGACTCCCATAATTTTTCATCCATCGGCTATGCTCTTCTTTGCTTTTGAGTGTTTCATATTTGGCTTTTCGGTCCTCATACTGCGCCATAAACTTTGTGAATTTGTCCGGATTTACTGGCTCACTTTGCATCTTCCCCCCCTTGAGCGCTTCCAAGTCTTCCCATGAAAAATCTTCCAACAATCCCGTCAACTGACTGGTAAATTCGGATTGATGATCTTGAGCTTTCGTTTGTTGAAGAGTTTTGAAATCTGCCTCCAATTTAGTCCCCATCTTCTCAAAATTACCTTGATCCAAAACTTTCTGCTGATTGTACTGCCAATACTGCCATTGGTAATTCCGGGCTTGATTGTAGAGCTGATATACCTTTTGTGTTTCACTCTGCATTTGCTGATTCTGGGCGTCGAGTTCTTTTTGATAAGCGGCCTGTTTTTGATCAAAATCTTTTTGGGAAACTTCAACTATACTTGCGTTTTCATGGGCCTGATTCCAAATCCGACTTTGTTTGGTCATCAACGCTTGATAGGTCGATTCTCCCAAGCTTCCTCTCTGCTGATTGAGCATATTATAAACTAAAGTCCCATAATTCTGCGCATTACTCCAATAACTCATATGATATCTCCAATAATGCTTATGTTGAGGGGTTTTACTCAAAAGCATATAGGCCGTTGCCTGTTCCTCTGCTACCCGCAAATAAGCTTCAATTTTTTCTTGCGGCGTTTTCGCCTCATTAATATAACTCGATTGTGCGTTCGAAAGCTGTCTAGCCCCAAACGAGCCATACTTCATAGTATCTTTTATATTTTGAACATTGGGATCAAACACAGGTGGCACCAACTTTGGATATTTAGCCTTGATAGCTTCTATTTCTTGGGTTTGCAGCGCTTGATATTCTTTCTGACTTTTCAATGAAAAATCATTCCAACTAGTATGCTCGTCCAAGGTGTTTTTAAATAAATCTTCGATGCCTTTGTGCCAATCGGTTGTTCCCCACTGAGCCGAAACCGGAGCGGCTTTGGCCCCATCCTTTTTTCGCTTTTTCCAGAGTAAGGCGAGACTCCAAAGTATACCACCAAAAGCGCCAAGGCCTTTTGAATTGGCATGGTCTGTCCAAGCTTCACTCCCCGTGATAACTTCCCCAGACTTGAGCACGATCTGATCCGCTTGAGCATTATCGAGATTAGCTTCCAGATCCAAATGCCCTTCAAACCAGCTATCAATCTGCTCCGAGTTTCCGGAAGTGAGCGCCTCAATCCCGGCTTTTTTTCGTCCACGCCACAAAGCATACGCCCCCAACAAAGTGGTGACGGACAAGCCAAAGAATTTCGCCAGGTTATCCCAGTCTTCGGCAAGGGCTCCATTATTGAGCTGTCCATAAGCCCCAGTGGCCTCAAAATGCCGGTCAAAATACGACTCCAATTGTTGATTTTGGAGGGCTTCTTGTGAAGCTTTTTTGACCAGTTCGGCAAACTGGATATCCGTCGCCACCCCATCAGGAATTTCTACCGAAAGCTGTAATCCCGGCACAATAGGATCAAAGTTCTGGGCCCAGATCGGATAGGGCGTATAAATGAAATACAAAAAAAGCAGCCACACTACAAAACGACGGCATTTAC
>DATDAE010000043.1:0-4622 GCA_036525565.1 Candidatus Altimarinota bacterium | reverse complement strand
CCAATCGGTTCCCATGTGTAAATTCTGTCCATCGATGAAAGCAATATTACTCATTGGAATGATTATAGCTTTTCTGATTAAAGAAAAAAGTTCTAACGTCTACCAGCAGGATGTACCATCCTCAGCATAAACTCGGATTATTCCGTTTTTTGCACAGCAAAAAACTTCACATCCCTCATTATGCCTCGTCCTCAGCCAAAAAATCAGATTCCAAGTTATGCTTTTTTGGGGGCTTATTTGAGGGGACGAGGAAATTTGAATAAACAAGAGAAGAAGCGTATCCTTTTTATGCATTTCTAACCAAAATAAACATGATTCACAGACATTCAGTTGCGGGACGTGTGGCCGTCGGGAAGATCATAGGTCTACTCGTAGGGCTTTTAATCTTTTTCGGAGCGCCAAGTATGGGCCTTGAACTCAGTACGCGTTTTGCTCTAGGACTTATACTTTTTTATGTTATGCTCGGGGCCTTTGTGGGCTTAATGGGTGTTATGGATCATCATCCTATCTTTAAATTTAAAATGCCCTACTGGCTTCGAGGGATTATAATAGGGGTGGGGATGCACTTGATGTTAGTCTTGTTGGCGTATGATCAAATGTCTCTGATTATGCAACTTAAAATAGTTCAATCAATGGGATTCTCGTCACCTTTTTGGGTGCTTATTGATGGGGCTGTTTTGGGGTTTTTGATGGAATTTATAGTCACTCGACATTGCGGAGAAGGGATGCAAAAACTTTCGTAGAGTTTTTTTTATTTAAACGTATCTTTCCATTGTTGAGGATTGATATCCAACGTTCTGATAGGGAACGGGATGGTGATATGGTTTTTATCAAAGGCTTTTTTGATCGCCATGACGGCTTGATCGGTAGCACTATTATAATCCGTCTCCTTGGTGTACTGGATCCAAAATCGAGCGAGAAAATTGATCGAAGAGTCGCCAAATTCGGTATAAAAAACCTCAAAAGGCTGGCTCTTTTCTCGCACGCTCAAGTTCTCCAAAACTTCTAATACTACTTTTTTGACCATCTCCAAGTCAGCCGTGTACTGTATTCCGACGGGAAGATCGATTCTCCTGATTTTTTTCTGACTATAATTGATGAGAGGATTTTGAAAAACCTCACGATTGGGGATGTAAACCCTTTGTCCTTGCGTGGTTTCAATGATCGTGGAGCGCAGATTCATATTGATAACGGTTCCAAATTGATCTCCGGCAGTTTTGACGACGTGCCCCACATGAAGTGGTTTTTTGATGGCCAGATAAATCCCGGCGATGATATTGGCAACAAAATCCTGGAACGCAATCCCCATGGCCAACCCCACGATCCCAGCCCCAGCCAGGAGCGACGTAACAACCTTACTCAGCTGAAGTATCTCGAGCGAGAAAAAGAGTCCGATCCCAATGACGATAAATCGTGTCATGCTGGCTACAAGTCCACCAATGACAACATTACGACTCAGACGGACTGTGCCTCGCTCCGTGATGCGGGATATAATTTTCCCCGCTACAATAAAGAGCAAAAACACCAAGAAGGCCAATATAGCATTGGGCGTGAAAAGAACGAATTCCTGGAACCATAGATGAAACTTATCCCACAAGATCTTAAAAGATTCTTTGGAGAGGTCGATAGACTGTTTGGTCATTTCAGTTAGATCTTGATTTTCCATGGTTTGGAGATGGTAAAACTCGAGCGCAGTGTAACGTCATAAAATATAATAGGCAAATTAGGGGAGTTGCTCTATATTAATCGTGATGTCTTTTATTCGTCGGATTTTGGATCGGCTCAAAGGAATTTTACACCTCCAAACATCACCCCACAGCATAGCGCTAGGATTCGCTCTGGGGACTTTCTTGGCTATTTTGCCGACGTTTGGTTTTGGCATTGTGATAGGGGGGGGGATTCTTCTGTTTTGGAAAGATCTTAGCAAGGTATCCATGCTCGTGGCTTTTGCGGTATGGAATCCCTTACTGTTATTTCCTATTTATTCCTTTTGTTATAAATTGGGCGGTATTTTGTTTGAAGGGCTCCCAGTGGAGAAATATGAATTTCAACTTTTAAATCAATTTGTCACTTTTACGCGTAGGTTTTTGGTCGCCAATTTGCTTGTAGCCCTATTTATTGCTACGCTAGCTTATGTTTTATTGTATTGGGGAATTCCTCGATGGAGGAATCGGTTCAAGGTATAGAGATTGTTTAAGATTTTCTTATGGTAGAGATTCCAAAGCATGCTTACGACTCACTTGAGATTAGTACGAGGACTTCGGTACCACTGCTTTTGATACGACTATTTATTTTACAGATTATTTTTATAGCTTTGTATTTAGCCTATTTGATAGTTTTTGATCGATTTGAGGCGCCGTTGAAATCTGGGGGTATTCTTGTTTTCTTTCTCTGGCAATTTACACAATTTTTCACGGCTTTCTACTATTTGCTCAAGTGGTTTTGTCTTTATTATGAGATCACCGAAAAAGAAGTGGTGCTTCACAAGGGCGTCATATTCCAAGAACGTCGTTATTTCTCACTTGATAAGGTCGAATCCGTCACCGTCAATCAAACGTTGCTTGGGAGAATTCTAAATTATGGGACGATCCATTTAATTTTGTATTATAGTGATGCCCCGATAGATGTAGCCATGATCAATGTCCCTCGTCCAAAGCGATATGAAAGATTGCTCCAACAAAACTTGCAAGATTTCGGCCATCGAGAAGAATAGTCTCAAATCCAATTATTTAAATTATAGTTCAGAGGCGTGGTGTCTTAATTTATTTTCATGAACCCAGAAGATTTAACCCCCGAACAACAAAAGAAATTAAAAACACTAAAAGAAAACCAAATAGAATCACCTTTTGAATCTCGAGTAAAAGCGGTATTTGAAAAACTAGCTGTTTTGGAGTTGGAGGATGAAGAAAAAGCCAAATTGGCTGGGCATCTACAAGACTTGAGAAAAGAAGATTCGCTTTATTGGGCGCAGATTTTACTTTCGAGCTTGATCGCCACGCTAGGGCTTTTGCAAAATTCGGTAGCGGTGATCATCGGGGCGATGCTGATTGCACCGTTGTTACAGCCTATCCAAGTGATGGCTTTTGGGATTTCCTCGGGACGATCGAGTTTTTTTTATAGAGCGCTCAAAACGCTTGCAAAGAGTATCGCTTTAGCCGTTTTACTTGGTTTTATTTGTGCTTGGGTCTTGCCTATACGCTATCAAACCGCCGAGATACTCGCTCGAACGACGCCCAACTTACTAGACCTCTTTATTGCGGTTTTCTCAGCCATATTGGCCTTTCTCTCACTCACCGAGGAGCGGTTATCAGAGAGTATTGCAGGGGTGGCTATGGCCGCCTCGTTGATGCCACCTTTGGCGGTAGTGGGGATCGAAATAGCCTTTGGGAATTGGGCGCTTTCTTGGGGGAGTTTCCTGCTTTTTTTGACCAATATTTTGGCCATTCTTTTAGTGGGATCCTGCTTTTTTATCGCCTATGGTTACCTTCCTCATCAGGAATTCACGCAACAAAAAGCTCTCAAAAAAGCAGCGTTACTTATCGTCAGCACGATCTTGATTTGTTTTCCATTGGGATCTTCGTTGATGCATATTAGCCAGTCAGTCTCTCTTCAGAGTGAAATCCAGGCCTTCACCAAAAAATTTATAGCGCAAAGGATACCCCAAGCTGAAATATCTCGAGTAGACTTGCTCCGATTTGATAAAAAAGAAATAGCGCTTTTGGGGGTTATAGAAATCCCAGATGATATTCCTTTTTTCAGTGAATTTAGATCCGAACTCGTAAACCAATTTGAAGCTCGTTTTCATCGAAAATTGACACTGGATTTACAGTTAGTTCGAGTCGCCAAAATTATTTCAGAAAATGGTCAGGCCACACCAGACGAGATAATCAAAGACAAAGTTCGCTCACAGTTCTCAATGGTTTTTCCCAAGGGCAACATCATCAGGCTTGATGTGCAGTCACTCATCGATGAACCCAAAATCCCTTCTGAATTTATAGTCAAACTGGCTTTTGTGCCGCCGGTGGGGATGGGCAATGAAACCCTCGTAGCTTCACAGCAGCAGATTGAAAAAGCTTTTGAAGGCCAAACGATCCAATGGCTTTGGTTGCCGATCGCTCAACAAGTTTTGACCAAAGAAAAGCCAAGTCCAGAAGAAGTTTTCCAAGAACAACAGAGCTCTCTTATAAAGGCTTTCTTGCAACCTGCCATGCCCTCCTTGGTAACCATAGAATCTATGGATTTGTCTTGGAAATTGATATCCGAAAATACGACCAATGCCGAAACCCTGCCTTTGGCGGTTCCAGAAAATTTTGAGGCTTCCAAGGTAGAACGTTTTATCATAAATCTCAATCTCAGTGGACCTCCAGAAATAAGAGAGGATATAAAAGTTCTTGTTGAAAAAACGCTCAATGAAAAAGTCTCAAAGCCAGTTCATCTTAGTATTCACTATAAACCTTCCTATTTGATGCAGGTTGATTCGGGACTTGTGTTAGAAGAACCATTATTAGAAGCTTTGGGCGACTAGAACCACCGCTTTTTTTTGAAAAACAAAAGGGCACCGATCGTGCAGAAAGCCATAATACCTATAAGCAACCAAAATCCGTGTCGCCAAGAAAGGCCTG
>DATDAE010000042.1:0-6768 GCA_036525565.1 Candidatus Altimarinota bacterium | reverse complement strand
TCCTTACTCCATTCTGGGAAGAGGTCTTCCAAAAGCTCAGCTGACCACCGATGATACACAATATCATCCGCATGCTCGATCCAAGTTCTATATTGTTTAGCAAATTCCTCCGGAATCACTTTTCTTTGAGCCTCTAAATCTGCTAAAAACACTCGAGGACTATAGGTCCGATCCTCCGAATGTACTTTATGATTTTCGACAAAATAGGCTTCGAGCTCTTTTACTTGATCCTTGAGAGCCGGTAGAGCTGATTTGATAACCCCATGCCAAATCTCTGGTTTCATAAAATGACCTTCTCTATAGACAAAACGATTTTCAGCTTGGTCCCATTGGTAAACTTCATCTTCTAAATCAATATAAGGAAACACACTCGGATAAAGGACTCCATCCTTATCAATAACCGGGAGTGGCACATCTCCAACTAAAACTACCCCCTGTAGTTGTGTTTTTTCATCGCTTTCGACCCCTGAAAGATAAAAGTGCTTAAGTCCTTCATATATTTCAAGGGGCGATGCGTCTTTGGGGATGCTCACCGAAACCACATGCGCGGGTAGGGACTCTCTGACATCTTCTATGTACCTATCTATATGGGATCGCAAGGAAGATCCTGCGAGCTCCGCCTCCACCAAGACTGCCACCAGCGGCTCAACCTTATTTTTAACCGTCTCGCGAGTAGCTGCCTCCACATAGAAGACCGCATAAGGAGCCTGGATAAAGAGTATTAAAAAAGCGCAAAGCAAACGCTTTAAACGCAGACAAATTCGGAAGTAAGGACTTCCCTTTTTCATGCTCAAGGATTTAGGATATGTTTAATTTGGGTTTTCATCATTCTATGGAAACCGTCCCCTATCGCCAAGCATTTGCTCAAAAAATCGGTTGAAATTAAAGTTATATGTTTTCTTAAGTTATTCCATAGCACTCAAAACCTCTTTTTTCCATTTCGAGAAATCTCCCAAGACAATATGTTTACGAGCTTGCGCCATAAGATCCTGATAGAAGGCCAGATTATGCATCGTCAAAAGTCGTTTCCCCAAATCCTCGTCGACTCGCATCAAATGGTGCAAATAGGCACAAGAAAATCGTTTTTCAACACTCACATAATCCTTGAGCGAAGGCTCCAAGACTTCATCCTTCGTTCTATATTCAGCGTTTTTTATTCTTTTTACGCCCGAATACGTATACGCCAATCCATGGCGAGCGTTACGCATAGGAAGGACACAATCAAACATATCGATCCCTCGCTCAATACACTCGAGCAAATCTCGAGGCATGCCCACACCCATCAAATACCTTGGTTTATTGGCTGGCAGTTGTGGCGCATGTTCGCCCACTACCTTGTACATTTCTTCATTTGTCTCCCCTACCGCCAATCCCCCCAAAGCAATACCATCAAAATCTAAATCAATCATCGTCTGGAGTGATCGACTTCTCAAGTCCTCAAAAGAGCCGCCTTGGACAATCCCAAAAAGTTGTGGCCGCCTTGAAACGGGTTTCGTCATATCAACCCGCTCTGAGAAAGCCTCTTTACTTCGTTTGGCCCAAGCGGCGGTCCTATCCACGGCTTTAGCAATCTTGTGCCAGTTGGGTTTATTGGGCGGACATTCATCGAAGATCATCAAAATATCAGATCCCAACTTGTGTTGAATATCGATAGAAGTCTCTGCATCGAGATAAAAAAGGTCTCCATTTATATGCGACCGAAAACTTACCCCCTCGTCTGTAATTTTCTTAGACTTGATAGAAAACACTTGAAATCCTCCACTATCGGTCAAAATAGGCTTTTGCCATTTCATAAAATCATGAAGCCCTCCAAACTGTGCCACTAGTTCCGGCCCCGGACGTAAATAAAGATGATACGTGTTCCCCAGACAAATCTGAATCCCCGTACTCTCAAGATCATCAAAGCTTACGCCGCCTTTGATAGCCCCCCTGGTCGCGGGTGGCATGAAGACTGGGGTTTTAATAATACCCCTTTGCGTCGGCAAAAAACCGGCCCGAGCCTCTCCAGAAGTTTTTTCAACGGTAAATTTATCCATCTGGTCGTTTATACTTAAGTCATTCCGGCTTGTCCAGAATCTTGATATTTTAACTTGCCAAATTACTGCTTTTGTATTAAAATATATTATTAGCATAACTCAAAAAGAATGCAACTAAGCCTAGACGAAGTAAATAAGGTGAAAAAACAACTACGCAACGCCAGTAATATTATGGTACTCTGCCACGCTAATCCTGATGGAGATGCTATCGGAAGTCTGCTGGGAACCTATCATGCACTCAAGAGCTTGGGGCTATCGGTCACCCCTGGGTGTTATGATCCGGTTCCCGACAATATGAAATTTTTACCAGGCAGTGATAAAGTCATCAGTGAATTTGAGGAACAAGATTATGATACCTATATTTTGCTAGATTGCGGACACCAAAAGATGCTCAAATATGACACGGAGAAACCTTATATCCTATCAGAGCAAGTTCAGAAGATCAATGTCGACCATCATCCTACCAATGATAATTTTGGAGATGCGAATTTTGTGATAACGCAAAGTGCTTCTACCACGCAAATTCTCTATTTCCTTTTTAAAGAGCTCGAAATGGAGATAAATCCCACCGTTGCGACGTGTCTACTTTTGGGGCTTTATACCGATACGGGAAGCTTTATGCATCAAAACACCACCCCTGAAACCTATCAGGTCGCTTCACAACTCGTGCGATCAGGTGGCAACGCGCAATCTATCGCCAATAATATTTTCCGAAACTACAATTTTAGAACGCTCAAACTTTGGGGAAAAGTACTCGAAAACCTCCATATCACTTCCGAAGGCGCCGCCATCGTGGGCGTAGAACGCGAAGACTATGAGTCCATTGGCGCCACAAGACAAGATCTCAATGGTATCATTGATATCATCAATTCGATGCCCGAAGCCAAATACTGCGTCCTCTTGTCTGAAGACGATAAAGGTAATGTAAAAGCCTCTTTACGAACGAGGAAAGAAGATATGGATATGCGCGCTCTGGCCGAACAATTTGGCGGAGGCGGTCATGTCAAAGCTTCTGGGTTTACCATCCCTGGTGGGAAGCTTGAAAAAGAAGTCCGATGGAAAATCGTGAAAAGTGATTAATCATGGTGCCCAGGGAGGGAATCGAACCCTCACATCTTGCGATACACGATTTTGAGTCGTGCGCGTCTACCAATTCCGCCACCTGGGCTGCAGGTGCCAAGAGATCTTAATAAGATTTAAACCGAGTTCAAGTTTTTAGCACCCTATCGCGCTCTCCAACGATTGATGGCCTCTCGCCAACTATCGGTGAGTTTTTTTGGTTTATACGTACCATATTGATATCGATTCACCGTTTTGAAGGTTGTAGTCCCATATCGTAATTCTTTATTGGAGCTCACGGTATAGCTATTGGTTCGGGTGGCGGTGGGACGTTTTTGGTACAAAGCTTTATACCGATCATAACGATCCAGAAGGTCCTCAGGATTTTTATTGAGTGTATCTAGACACAGCGGTGTCCCAGGTTGGATGCACGCTCGCTTGGTACAAGCCATCTGACCACTATCCCCCACCGTACAAGTATTACATCCATCATACAATCGTTTACAATCTGGAAATTGACTGAGTAGATCATCTTTGGGCGGAGGATTGTAACCCACATCCATACAACGCGGCACTTTGGTTTGAGTCCCTGGACAGGCTCGTAACGTACAAAGAAGTCCTCCTGAGGGTTCTACCTTACACATATTACAACCATCATAAATAATCTTACAATTAGGGAATTGGTCAATAAGTCTATCATGCTCTTTATCTTGACACGTTCCTTCGTACAATTTTTTAGCCCCAGCTTTGACGAGATAGCATTCATTGGTGTACGTATTTTGTTTGCCATTGAGCATCCCACACATCAGATTGGGAGTATCAGAACAAGCCGTTCCACATTTATCCGAATGGACTTTTTCCGCCCCATCTTCCTCCAGTAAACACGCATTGGTATACGTTTTGAGATCGCCATTTTTTCTCCCACAATAAGGTCTATAATACAGCGGACAATTCGCTGGTTTTTGACTTCCACATACCCCTTCATAAAGTACGGTCAGTCCTTTTTGCTTGGCCTTACAAGCATTTCCAAAGGTAGTAGGAATCCCTTCTACGTTGGGACGACTATCGATAGCACAAACCGGATTATAAGCCTCTGAACAAGCCAAAGGACTATCATAATCATTACAAGCCCCGGTATAAAGCAAGAGGGCTCCATCTTTTTTGAGTTCACAAATATTACTATATGTTTTCGGTTCTGCTTCTGGACAAGGGTACGTGATACAGTTTATGGTCTTCCGTCCGCATTGAGGTGCCCACATATCGGCACATTCGGCCGTATTGGGTTCACAGCGAGGCGTTCTACATCCCAGATCATCGACCTTCCATTCCACAAGTCCATTGGGACAATAAGGATAATAAGTCTCTGGGCACTGGATGGTCATCGCAGAAGCTTGGGCCAAAAATAATCCCCAAACAAAGCTAAAGGCGAGCGATTTCAGAATGTATTTATGCATTGATCAATGGATAAAGTCATAAATGATTCTATAAAAGCTGCTCCCGAAAGTAAAGTCCGTCAAAAAAAGGGCTGCCCGCAGGCCACCCTTTTCAAAATATCACTTATTTAAAATCACTTTATCGATTACTATTTCTCCACTGCTCGATCCGTTCTCGCAAAGATTGGTATTCATATTCTCCTACTGGATCTGGGGACATAACCAATGATGGTGTAAGGTAGCTCCAATCCACTTTCGGCCAATCCGATGAAAACGTTTCTTCTTCGGTCATCACTTCTTCCTCTTCTGGACATTCAACCAAGTGTAAAATATAAGCTTTTTGATCGAAAGCTTCACAAGCATTGGCATAGTTCTGGATAACCCCTTGTCGACTCACAGCACAAGCTGGGATATCAGTTTTAGCACAAAATTCTGCACATTCACCCGGATGAACATATTGTCCTCCTGCTCTATTGGCTTCGCACGTATTGAGAAACGTTTTAAGTTTACCATCAAGCAAAGTACATACCGGATGATTCGAAATTTCACAAGAAGAAACCAAAGGATCAACAAAATGACTTTGATTTTCAGAATAAGCCGCTTGCACAGACGCTGACGAGATAAGCAACAAGGAAATTATTAATAATTTTTTCATAAATATGGAGGTTAATTCAATGCACATAGTATAAGGCATGACAAAAAAGTAAAGAGAAAATACACTAAAACACAATTTTGACCAAAAAAGCCATCTACTGAAGCTTGGCGGCTTTGAGTAAGTTTTGATCGAAAGGATCCAAAGCCAATGTCCGAATCGGGAATGGAATAACAATCCCCACTCGACGAAGCTCGGCTTGTACCATTTGGATAATTTCTGATTCGATGACAGGCCAGGCCCGATCTCTGGATTGAATCCAATACCGAACTTCGAGATTGATCGATGATTCTCCAAATTCAATGGCGAGTACTTGCACGTCAGGTTCTATTAAAACAGAAGTATTTTTCTTGACGGTTTCTTTTATAAAGGGAATAGCTCTATCAAGTGGAGTCTTATAATGAACTGGAACTCTAAAAATACGACGACGACTTTCTTCTGCGGTATAAACCTGCACAATAGAATTAAGCATTTCCGAATTAGGAATTACCATATGAGTTCCATCAAAGGTTCTCACGACCGAGATTCGTGTATCGATATCTTCAACATGACCAAAAACATCGTTGACTTGAACCAAATCTCCAATCGTAAATCTCTTTTGCGTCAAAATAACTACCCCGGCGATAAAATTTCCCAAAAGATCTTTAAATGCAAATCCAAGCCCAATTCCCATAGCCCCAATAAGCGCCCAGAGATTGATATTTACAATTTCAAAAGAAATAGCGATTCCCAGCACCAACATTCCAAAATAAACCGCTCGCCCAGCCAAAAGCAAAAGCTCTTTATGGACTTCGTATTTGGATTTTTTGACAATACGGTTGATCACCAAACGTTTGAGAAGCCCGGCGAGAAAGAAGGAAAAGAAAAAAATCAAAATAGCCGCAATCCAAAGGGGCAAACTACTAAAAAACGCACTAAAAAACTCTCCAAGTCCCCCTGAAGTTTCCGAGGAAACTCCACCATCTTGCGCCCAAACTGTAGAAACAAAGAGGTTCATGTGTGCATAAATCTCTCCATTATACCATAAAAAGCCCCTTAGATGCAAGTCTTGAGCTATAAAATCCGTTGGGGTTTATTTGGTTTACTCTCCGTAAGCTTTTACTTCCAAAGCCGTGATATCTTTCACTTGAATCATACTTCTCGCCAGGAGCTTTGCTATCTGGAGATTTACAACCAGTGGAATGTTATGATCAATGGCTTTTCGACGTATCAAATAACCATCAGAAACCTCATTATGAGAATATTTATTGGGGGTGTTGATGACGAGCGAAGCCTTTCCCGCTTCCAAATAATCCAAAACATTAGGATGCTTATTGGAGGATATTTTATGAGCTACTTCACATTTAAATCCATTCTCTTCTAGGAAATGAGCCGTTCCGGCCGTTCCCACAAAAGTAAAACCCAACGATTGCCATTTTTCGGCTACTGTCAAAAAATCGACTTTATCTTTCCATTTACCAAGGGTCACCAAAATAGGTTTTTTATTTTTCGGGAGATGGAATCCCACGGAAATCTGACTTCGCAAAAAAGCCTCTTCTACGGTACTCCCAAAGCACGCTACCTCCCCCGTAGAGCTCATTTCCACTCC
>DATDAE010000041.1:0-3079 GCA_036525565.1 Candidatus Altimarinota bacterium | reverse complement strand
AAGGGCATCTGAGCTAAAGCCCCCCCCTCCGGTAAAATAAACAAGGCCGGCAAAACAGACAATGATGAAAGCCATCTTCTTGATAGACTTAGCATAGTGAGAGTTGACCGAAACGCCTTGACTCAAATTATCTTCAAACGTTGGGGTATGCTTTCTTTTTTGAGAAGCAGATTTCCGTGGTTTCGCCATATTTAAAAGTTAAAATATCTGGCCATTATACCATATATAATAACGAAATACAAGGATCCGCAAAGTTTAAAAAGTACTTATGCTTTTCTGGATTGATTTCATAGCATCTCGGAATGCGGCTCCACCATGAAGATGGAAAAATTTACCATCCGAATGAGAAAACCATATTTCAAGCTCGCCTCCATCGATCATGGACTCTCCTGGTATTAGACTGTTATCAACATCCGAAACGATCTCAAGCCAAAAATCAACGAGAGCTCTATCTCCGCCTATTTCATTGTCAGCAAAGCCAATGACGGCTAATTTTCCTTCTGCAGCGCCGAAGTTTTGGAACCAATACCCCCAAGGCACATCCATCTCAAAATCATAATACTGACTCTTATAATGGAAAGATCTTTCATCAATTAGGTTTTTAAAAGCTGTTTGAGAGCTATCCACCCCAGATTGTGGAACTTCTTTTTCGGCTACCACGGGGGGCGTTTCTTTTTTAGGCGCTTTTTCTTTAGAGCCAAAGATTTTATCCAAAATACCCGTTTCTTCTGGCACTACTTCGGTATCTTCTGCAACAGCTTCAACCGAGACTTCTTTGACTTGTGAGGCCTTCAGGGCTTCCACTTTTTTGAGCTCCAGGGCTAATTGTTCTTCTTGAACGGTTTTAAGCATAGCTTTCACATTATCTGGCCCTTCTTTAAACGAGCTTAGTAATTTTTTGAAATCTTTTCGTTTTTCGGTATCTCGATCACCCGAGGTAAAGGTAAATATATATTGTTTGGCGAAAAGGTTTGAATAAAGCGTGATGATTTCACGAGTTTTGCCCCCCTCTTTATTTTCAACCGTTTTGGTCCCGAGCAGATTGGCAATCATAATATCAGGATCAACTTCTTCTTTTTTCTTCTCACTAGGCGCTACTTCAAATGTAAAAAATACGATTCGATTGACGTCCGTATCTTCTGAAAAATAGGCTACGCCATTTGGTGCGGTGGTGTAAATCCAAGAGACGGGATGCCGGAAAGCGATTTCTTTGGTATGGAAAACCGGGTCTATCAAGTCTTCATCTTCGCCATCTTGCGGAATTTTTATATTTTGTACCCACAAGATTTCTCGCATTTTTTCTTTCCGAATAATCCCTTCAACGATGACTTGAAAACCCTCAAAATCAGAAAGCCTCACTAGATCTGAAGCGAGATACATCTGCAGACGATTATCCTTTTCAAGCCGGTGGGTAGCTCTGGTGGCAACCGAAACTGAAAACGGGAAAATTTCGCCCTCCAATGTGACCGTTTCTTCTTCGGGCAAACGCTCAAAAGGGTCCTCGCTTTGGGGCCAAACACAAGCTGAAAGAAGCGTAGAGAGCAGCACAAAAGCCACCACAAAACGTTTTGGTATATATACTTTTTGCATAATTATTTTGTTCAAAATACAAGCTTCCTTGAGATTATAAAAATCTCTATAAAAGGCAAGTTATATTTTGGGATTCAAGAGACAAACTCATCCTCGCAGTACCGATCGCATCATTTCACGCGTCTGAGGACCAAAGACCCCAGCCCCGCCATCCTTTTCAGAAAAAATAACCCCGTGATCGAGCTGAAATTGCCGAACCGCCGCTCTAGTACTTTCATCATAATCTCCAGTAGGAGGTGCCTCGATATATCCAAGCGCCTTGAGGGCTCTTTGAAGTCCTACCACAGGCTCTCCTTCGTCGCCCAAAGAAAGTAAACTTGAAACATGAAAGTTCCGACTCGCTAAATATTTCAATTTCTCGTATTTTTTTTGATACGCCATCACCTCCCCTTGTTCATCTAGGACAAAAGCTTTTTGAGCTTTTAGTATTTCGTTTAATTTTTCTCGAGTATTGGGACCGACTTTCCCCGCCCCATAATCCGATTCATCATCAATGATGCCATGATACATCTGAAATTCCTTGAGGGCGGCTTGTGTCTGGGGTCCGAAATAACCGGTGGGATACGCTTCCAAGAATTCAGCTTTTACTAAAATCTCTTGAAGCTTCAGTACGGACTCGTTCTTGGCGCCTTTTTCTAATCTTTCATCAAAATGAAACGCATCCCAAGCCTCTTTTATACGAACTTGAATCTCATGACGATGCTCTTCTTCCGAAAACTTCTCGCGCGTCTGAGGCCCAAAAACACCAGCCCCCAGATCCCCTTCCTGCGCTACTATAAAATGTTTTCTCTGAAAGCTCAAAACGGCCTGCCGCAAGTCATAATCGTAAATACCATCAATAACACCCTGATAATACCCCAGTTTAGCCATCACTGTTTGGAGTTCTTCGACGGACGATCCTTCCATACCATGACGAAGATTTTCGGTGTAAAATTTTCTTTGTGGGATATTTAAAATCTGATAAATCGGCATAACTGCCTCAAAATTAACTCCGACTCGAACCGGGCTATCTGATGGAAAGGTTTCACAATCCAGGTGTTTAACGCCCCAAGAAAGGGCTCTAAGCAAACCTTCCTCTCCATAGCCCATCCAAAGATCGAGCCTATCATGCCGTGCCAAATCTCGCTCCCCCTTGTCGACGATAGCCTGTCCACGATCATGGACTTGTCCACATCCGAACCCTGGGACACAGATTTTGGTCAAATAAGCATAACGATTACTGGCGGCCATCATCCCTGGATATACCGGGGTACCATCGGCACCATAAAGACCTTTTCCATTGAGCCTGATTTCTGAGGCGTAATCCCCCGTCACATAAAAATTTTGATTTGGCAAAGGCGAATAATACCCGGTAATGGTAAATGTACGGGGTTCTCCCTGAACCTTTGACACGGCTTGTGCCTCAAAAAAAGCCCCGAACAAACAAAGCCCTCCAAGACAAAGGAATGATATTTTTTTTAGATATTTTTTGTGTTTTGGCATTCGGGTA
>DATDAE010000040.1:0-3386 GCA_036525565.1 Candidatus Altimarinota bacterium | reverse complement strand
TGATATCCCCTATGATGACTTCTTGGCAGACATTATGAATGCCTGGATTTATAGCAGAGGCGAAATTGATGATTTCTGGGTTTAGCGGTGATCGCTTGAGGGCTTCGCAAATAGCATGTTCTCTCCCCCCGTTTCCGATCACTAAAACTTTAGGCATGGGTTTTATAAAAAATAACAGGAATATACTAGATATTAACCCAGAATCAGCAATAAAAAATTAGATCCCACAACTCAGATTGGGATCGTGAAAAATCTTTGTGTCTTAACTTACATGAGTTGATCGTTCATCTGCAATATGGGCAGATAGATAGCCATAATCATAAAGACGGCTCCGGCGGCAATGATAGCTAAAATAAAAGGTTCCAAGATCTTAGAGAGTGATTTTATTTCCCGAGAAAGTTCTTCATCATAGAGCTTGGCTACTCGTTCAACGACCACATCAAGACTGGCGGTTCTTTCTCCAATCGATATCATTTGCACGAGCATCGAGGGAAAGAGTTTCTCGTTGTCAGACAAATTTTCAGCCAAAGGGATTCCTCGGGAAATATCATGAGAAGCAAGGAGCAGTTTTTCTTTGTATACAATATTGCCGGCAATATTGGAGCTCAGTCTCAGGCTTTCGACGATAGGGACCCCCGAGCTGAGAAGTAGCCCGAATAAACGAGTTATCCGGGAGAGAATAGTTTTTTTGACCATACGACCAAAAATAGGAATGGATATCAATAATCGGTCGAAAAATCGAACGCCAAGTTTTGTACCATGGAAAATATGCACACAGGCCACCATACCAATAATGCCGAGCAGTACTACGTACCATTGATGGATGAAAAAATCACTCATCCCTACTAAAATTTTGGTAGGAAGGGGGAGGTTATTCATGCCATTGAAAATGTCTTCTAGTTTTGGAACCACAAATATGAGCAATATAGCCACCAAGATAATCATCACACAAAAGACAATGATAGGATAAATCATAATACTTTTGATTTGATTTCGGATCTCATCCATTCGTTGCATTTGGCGGATAAGTTCTTTGAGAATGTCATTGAGTTTTCCTGATTTTTCCCCCGCTTGGATGACTGCACAAGTGGCTTCATCAAAAATTTTGGGATGTTTCCGCAAGCTTTGAGAAAAAGAAAATCCGCTCTTGATATCATTTCGTACCTGCGAGATAATGTACTTTAGTCTAGGATTAGGGGTTTGTGTTTCCAGAATTTCTAAACTTTGATTGATCGGAAGTCCGGCATTATTGAGATTTCCGAGAAGCTCGAAAAAGAAAAGAATTTCTTTTCGGCTTATCGTGCTGATTCTTTGAAGTCTTGAGAGAAAGCTTTCTTTTTTTTGTAAACGTGCTGAGACACCGGCCTTTTCTTTGGCCGAAATATTGAGCACGATTTCTTTTTTGAGTGATTCCATTTTTGGATTTCAATTGGATTTCTGAAGATCCAGATTTCCGAGATTGTTTTATTTTTTGATGATTTTGTAGACTTCTTGTAAGGACGTTTTACCTTCAAGAACTTTGATCAAACCATCTTGTTCGAGGGTTATCATGCCTTCTTGTTTGGCTACTTTTTCAATCTCATAGGAAGGGAGGCCTTTCAGGATAGCATTTTTGATGCTTTCGGTCATAATCATGATTTCGAAAATCCCAACTCGACCGTTAAAACCGGTATTATTACACGCTTCACAGCCTCCGTCTTTGGCACCATAGATAACCGGATTTGCAAAAATGTTCATATCAAGGCCTTCGTAGGGCTTGAAAACGGCAAAAGCTTCTTTTATTTTAGTTTGGGCTCCGGCGCTCATGGTTTGTTTTTCTCGACAATTGGTACAAAGTTTTCGAACGAGCCTTTGGGCGATAATCATGTTGACTGAAGCGGTAAGCAGAAAATCAGGGACTTTCATGTTGAGAATCCTCACGATGGTGTCCACCGCGGAATTGGTATGGATCGTGGAAAGCACGAGATGTCCAGTAAGACTCGCCTCGATGGCAATATCGATAGTTTCTTTATCTCGAATCTCTCCGACCATGATGATATCAGGATCTTGACGAAGGGCCGTTCTGAGCCCTGTAGCAAAGGTATATCCAATATCATTGTGTGTTTGACTCTGATTGAGTCCTTCCATTTGATTTTCGATCGGATCTTCAAGCGTCAAGATATTGACATCGGTTTTATTGAGCCTTGAGAGGGCCGAATACATCGTGGTCGTTTTACCAGAACCGGTAGGTCCTGTGGTGAGGATGACCCCATTGGGTTGTGAAATAGAAGTCATGAATTTCTCAAGATTGGTTCCTACGATACCAAGCTCGGTCAAGTCTGGAATTTTCTTGGATTTATCCAAAACCCTCATCACGATTTTTTCACCATTGGGAGTAGGGAGCGTAGAAACCCGCAAATCAATCTCTCGTTCATCTACCCATGTATTGATCCGTCCATCTTGAGGAATTCGTGATTCATCAATCCGCAAATTCGACATGAGTTTTAGTTTTGAAACTACCCCTGGGTGCATGTTGAGTGGATATTCGATAATCTCTCGCAAGGTCCCATCAATCCTAATTCGAAGATGGGTCGAATTTTTTCGAGGTTCAATATGGATATCAGAAGCTCGCTCTTTGAGAGAAAGTCTCATGAAATTATCAATCATGGCAGGAATATCTCCACCAATAATGGCATTTTTTAAGGTTTGGATGATTTGTTGTGAATTCATAGGGGTTTTGAATAAAAATTAAGTTTAAGGCTTACTTTCAGTTGGTTGTTTCTATCGTCTTGGTTGATTTGAATTTCTTTAATTTTTGCCAAAGGCAGACTGTAGCTTTCGAGGGTCGAAAGTATGTTGGGGGTTATAAACTTTTGATTTACCCCTCGGCGAATAACTTGAGGAATAGTACCATTTTGAAGGTAATCTATAAAAAGTTTTAAATTTGGGGCATCGGTAGAAAACGTCATTGTGACCGGATATGTATTATCTTTATCAGTGCTCGTGGGAAATTGAAGGGTTTTGAGATTGAAATGAGCATCTCGTTCGAAATCAAGGTTTTCAAGCTGGAGCGTGAGCATTTCAAGCAAAGCCGCGATTCGGGCGGTTTCTAGTTTTTCAGGCAGCCATTGAGACTCTCTTCTGATAAAATCTTTCCCTTTTTCATCACGAAGATTTTCTTGTTCGGTGATCTTTATCTCGAGTGCGTTTATGGTGTTTTCAGCTTCCAAATTTTGGGCGCCCATTTGCTTGATTTGGATTTCTTTTTCAAGATACCCCTGCCAGACGGGGAAAGTTTTATTAAGTGTGACGACACTCATAATCGTGAATAATATAAGCCACAGAAACTCAAAATTGGCTTTTGGAATGGCCTTGAGTCTGGCTCGGAGCGTAAATTGAGGGGCAGT
>DATDAE010000039.1:0-11297 GCA_036525565.1 Candidatus Altimarinota bacterium | reverse complement strand
GCCCTTTTTTGGTGGATGCTTTTTTTGGGAATCATGAAGCTGATATTGTCGATGTACGGTGTCCTGATGTGATTTCACCAAATTTTGGAGGCATATTATTGACGGTCTATTCTGCGTCTATTGAAAATCGAGTTCGAAGTGCTTGTCCACATCGAGATAGTGGATTGAACGATCTATGTGGAACTCAAGGAAATACGGTTTTTTTGGCTGAAAAAACACTGTTAGAAGTTATGAGAGTGCTTGATGAGATAGCTTTTTCGGAGTGGATAGATTTTTTAAATCAGGAATCGTTGGAAGATGATGAGGCTTCGAGGCTTTCTATTAAAATCTATCCAGAAAAAGTGACAGGATACAGGGAGCGCTTTTCTCGCTTGAAAGACTTAGAGGGGAGAGAGGATTTGGAGTCAGTGGTAGCATTACTCAACGATATTGCCGTATACTATGATATATTGGGGGAGCGTCGTGAATCAGGATCACCACGAGATCCTTTAGGTTTAGATGTGGCTAAATCTCTTTTCCAAGAGATTAGTCGTATTGCTAAAACGCTGCCAGGGGTGCATGTCTCACAGAGAAGTCACGAAAAAGGGCCACTTTTGACTCATGCGCATGGGGGAGTGCTTCATTTTAGGGATACCGAGAAGGCTTTCGAAAGATCGGAGTACGATTTGTTGCGATGTTTTCCATCAAAACGCACGACCGCAACCATGGAGGAAGCTTTACGTGAAGCTTTCGAGTTAGAGGTTCCAGCTGTTATATAAAAAAATTGGCTACCCAGTCCCACAGATTTTCGCCCGATATTGTCAGGACGGCCATGATGATGTTGGAGCCCAGGACCCCAATAGAGACCAAGAGAAGGGCTCTCCAGAAAGGGACTCCAAAGAGATAGGCCAACACGGCGCCGGTAAAAGCCCCACTCCCCGGAAGCGGGATAGCCACAAAAGTCACGAGAAACATTTCACCGATGACTTCCATTTTTTTGGAGTGTTTGGCTCGAGTACGACTGATGATCTTCTCAAAGACAAACTTATGGATCGGTGGTAGGAATCGTTCGAGGAATCGCAAGATGGTAGGAAGAAACCAAAGACAAAAGACCGTGGCCACAAAGCCACCCCAAAAAGAAAAGAAAACCGTCTCCCAGAATCCGAGATTAAATTGCAGCATCCCAAGGGGGACGGCTGCACGCATCTCGAGGAGAGGTATCATAGACCACAAGAAGGTACAAAGTTCACCGCTTGTGAAAGGGCAGAGGGCAGAATCTATAATCATTGATACTTATTCTAGGTATCAAGTGTTAAGTATCAAGTATTAAGTACGGATATGGAATATGGAATATGGGATGTGGGGTATGGGGTATGGGGTATGGATATAGTATACCCCTTAATACCTCATACTTAATACCTAATACCGAGATCCTGAGTATTAATTGGTGTCAAGATTACTTGTCTTGAACACAATTTAAACGCAGAAATGTTATAAAGCCTTTAAACGAGACAAAAACAAGTTGTATAAACACAAATTTTGTTCTATATTGTTTTTAAATAAGCAAAGAGCTCTTTGTGAAGGGCTCTATGGCTAAAATCAGTTCTCCACTTGTTGCACACAAGTTTTGCACATTATATCAAAAAAGTGATCACAAAAATATGATTACCAAGAACTCTCACCTCCCAGTACTCCAAAAAGAAATCTTGGAATACTCTATTCCAAAAGCCGTGAAAACTGTTTTTGATGGTACATTGGGGCTTGGAGGCCATGGAGAAGCCATCTTACGAGCTTTTCCGGATATTGTGCATTATATTGGAACGGATTTAGAGGCTCAGCATTTAGATTTTGCGAAAGAAAGACTCAAAAACTGGCATCAGAAGCTGATTTTAGAGGTTGATAATTTTTCTTCGATACAAAAAATAGTTCAAAAAGAAAATATCGCACATCCACTCTTCATTCTCTTGGATTTAGGTATTTGTTCTCACCACGTTGATAATGCCGAAAAAGGCTTTTCTTATCAGGCTGAAGGCCCGCTCAATATGGCTTTTGCTGACCAAGAAAAAACCGCTGAAGTCGTCGTCAATACGTATGAAGAAGCTGATATAGTTCGCATCTTGCGAGAATATGGCGAAGAGCCAGCCGCGAAAAAGATTGCTAAATCGATAACCCAGGCTCGGACCCATCAACCGCTTCGTACTACCTTGGAGTTACGATCAATCGTAGAACAAAGTGTCCATCCTCGCGAACGCAGTGGCGCGGTCAAACGTACTTTTCAGGCGATTCGTATAGAGGTTAATGGAGAGTTAGAACACTTGCAAAAAGCCCTTCATGATGGACTCGAAGTCATGAAAAAAGGGGATCGCATGGCGGTGATCACTTATCACTCATTGGAGGATCGTATGGTGAAACAATTTTTTGTGAGTATCTCAAAACCACTCACCGGGCCGTCTTTGTATTCGCTTCATGAGGAGCTGGAACCGGCTCAGGCCAAAAATATAACCAAAAAACCGATACTCCCAACACCTCAAGAGATTGAATCCAATCCAAGGGCTCGAAGTGCCAAGTTACGAATTATCGAAAAATTATAATTATGCATATTCAGCAATTCTCTGCGCATGAAACCAACCCTGCTAGTAAACCACAGCAGGTAGCCACGCTTAATGCGTTTGGGTGGATTGTGCGTGTAGGGGTAGTTGTTTTGGTGGCGTTGGCTTTGGCGTACTTGATGTTGCTCAATGCCTTGGCAACCTTGGGATTTGATCTCGAAAACTTGAAGGCTGAAAATTTGTCTTATAAAAAGGAAATGGAAAAGTGGGATATAGAAATAGCTATCCCATCGAGTCTTTATGCTTTGGAGAGTTTGGAATCAGTCCAGAGCATGGCTAAGATTGACCGTAAGACCTACCTGACCATTGAGAGCGATGATGTGGCGATGGTGAAGACGGTGGACAGTATCCAGTGATTTGGAAAGGCCGAAAAGCAACTGGCGCTACATCCAGCTTTGGCTTTGCATGCGCTTGAACTTGAAAACTTGTGAACTTGCGAATAAATTTGATTCCTGGGTTCTTAAGTTCTTAAGTTCTTAAGTTCTTAAGTTCTTTTTGCCTCCACTGCAAAAACTTATACGGGAAAATCACCGTCGCGTCAAAAATCCGTTTCCATCTTGAGGGTTGACACAAAAGCCTCCAAAGCCATTCGAGACCGGCTTTTCGGATAAGCCTCGGCGCCCGACGAATGGTGCCGGCCACAAAATCAAAACTCCCGCCGATACCCATACCTACTTTTACCGTTTGGAGTAAAGGCAGATTTCGCTTGAGCCATAATTCTTGATAGGGGCACCCAAAAGCTACAAAAAGAATCTCAGCTTTAGATTTATTGATTTCTTTCACTGACTCTTGATCAAATTTTTTATTCGGATTGCCTTCTAGATATCCTGCGATACGTAGTTTGGGAAAAAGTTTTTGGAGATTTTTAGCATTCGTCTGAGGCACTTGGCCTTGCCCCCCCAGGAGAAAGACGGATATATCACTTCGTTCACACTCTCGGCAAATATCTAGATAAAGATCAGATCCGCTCACGATTTGAGGGAACGTCTCATGCCAAAATGGTTTTCGGATTGGTAAAAATATGAGTTCTAACAGGCTCCTGAATACTGAATATTGAGCATTGATGCACTGTCCCGCCCAAAGCAGACTCACAGAGTCGGCATAGTTGATCGAAGACGTTTGAAGGACTCCGAGAAGTGCTGGATCCTTTTGGCTTTTGAGCAGTATTTCAGCGTTGGGGGTGGCACAGAGTTTTGGGGTGTGGGGGAAAGCTAAAAATTGCTCGACGGCTTGGGCGCGTGTTAACCGAGCAATCGGAACATCGAGAATGGTTATGGTACCAAATTTATCAAGGATGGCTTGGTATTGTTTCAGCATTTTTTGGGCCATAGCCTCCCAGGAAAATTTTTGGCATTGGCTAAACCCTCGTGTGCGGAGTCTGGTTCGTAATACCTGGTCGGTATTGATCTGTTGCATGCATTCGGCGATTTGTTCGATATGGTTAGGATCAAAGTACAGGGTCGCATCACCACAGACTTCGGGAAGTGATGAACTACTAGAGGTGATAGTGGGCACGCCGCACTGCATAGCTTCGAGTGGGGGGATTCCAAAGCCTTCATAAAAGCTCGGGAATACAAAAGCTCGAGCGCCTACCATAATGGTATTAATATCATCTTCCCCGATGAATCCGGGGAAATGAATGCCAGGGGTAGGGGGTATGGGGTGTGGGGTATGGTTTTGAGAAAAATAGGGAAGTGCTAATTGTTTACAAAGTTCAATGATTTCTTTGAAATAGATTTTGTCCTGTGGGCCGGCGATCACCAACGAGGGAATGTTTTTGAGACCTTGGAGTTTATTACCATCTAGGAACTGTTTATAGGCCTTGATCATGCCCATGATATTCTTGTGATCCCGCATCACGCCGGTATAGAGAAAATAGCTTTCGGGGAGATGGTATTTTTCCAATACTTCCGTCCGGGCTCGGCTATATGCGTTTAGATCTGGGCCCGAATTAGGAGCTGGATTAAACCGTTGGCTAACGCCATTGAGCGTGACGGTGATCTTCTCCGGGGGCAGTCCCAAAATCTCGATCATATCTTTTTTGGTGTTTTCTGAAACCGCAAAACAATGAGCCGCATGGTGGGTCACGCTTCGGATAATGTATTTATAAGCCCTTCGTGAAAGCCAATCAGTTTTCTTTTTTCCGGGAAATTTATGAAGGGTGAGATCGTGAATTGTGACCACAAAAGGCCTTTTATAAAGCACAGGGGCATTGAACTGAGGGAAGATCATCAGATCAAACTTTTCCCGATTGATCTGGCAAAGAAAAAGGGTTTGTTCGGCCAGTGAATAATGCTTTGCTGTGGTCTTTTTTTTCTGAAACTGAGCATTAGGAACTTGGAACTTTTCATAAATGTCAGGATTGAGAAAAACCACATACTCATTGGTTTTATCCAGAAGCGCTAGGTGCGCTATGAGTTCGGAGACATGTTTACCGATACCCGTAGCTTTATCGGTACAAAATCGAGCATCAATTCCTAGTTTGGCCATGTGAGTTGTTGCGATTGGTAGATTAGCGAACAAGTCGAGAAATACCAATCAATATATTGAGCGATTTATAATTTATGTTATCATCTTTTCTGATGGATAGAATCCCGGAATTACCTGAAATTTTGAAAGACAAAAAAGTATGTTTGGTCACTGATTGGCTTACCAATTTGGGCGGCGGGGAACGCGTCCTCAAAGCCATTGCAGACCTTTTTCCGTTGGCTCCAATTTTCACGACGGTGGTAGATAGGGAAAACATTGGAGATTTTGCAAAGCGTGATATCAGGACGAGCTTTTTACAAAACGTGCCAGTATTGCATCGGAAGCAGCAATATCTACTGCCTCTTTTGCCAAGAGCTATTGAGAGCTTGGATGTCAGTGAGTATGATGTGGTTTTGAGCTTTTCCTCTTTTGGCGCCAAGTCGGTCAAAACCGGAGAGCATCAAAAACATATTTGTTATCTCCACACGCCCGTGCGATATGCGTGGGAACCCGACTTTGATCCACGCGTGAAGTCCCTGCCTTTTTTTATGAGGCCGATGGTAAAGCGTTCACTAGAGACGATTAAAAAATGGGATTATGATACGCGACATCGTCCGGATCTGTATATTGCTAATTCCAGTACCACCAAGGAAAGAGTCAAACAGTATTATGATATGGATGTGATATCACTCTATCCACCGGTGGAGGCGCATGATTTCTTTTTAGCCGATAAAAAAGACTTTTACCTCGCCGCAGGACGGATGGTGCCCTATAAAAAATTTGAGCTTATTGCCAAAACGTTTGCTCGGATGAGAGCTAAATCTTTAGTCATTATTGGAGATGGTCCAGAAGCTCGATATATTAGAGCGCTTTCTATAAAATGTCCCAATATCAATGTGCTAGGCTATACCCAGCGGGCAAATCTCGCTCGATATATGGCTGAGGCCAAAGCCTTCATCCTTCCACAAAAAGAGGATGCTGGCATCATTCAACTCGAAGCCATGGCTTCTGGGACGCCGGTGGTGGCCTATAAAGCCGGAGGGGCTTTGGATGTTGTACAGCAAGATGTAAATGGTGTTTTCTTCGAAGAACAAACCGAAGAGAGCTTGATGAATGCTATTTTTGAGTTTGATAAAAAGACTTTCGATCCGGTTCGGATTAGAGAGACCGCCCTTCCTCATGATACCAAGAAATTCCAAGGTCAGTATTTGACAATAGTAGAAGAAGAGCTAAAAAGGCTATAATTTATGAACGTGTATCATGTCAGAAATCTTGGGTTCAAGAGATTTAGAGGTAGCTGGAGCCGCATTAGAAGAAACTTTTCTTAAACAATTAGTAGCTTTTCAAGATGCCGATGATGTTGACCAATGGAAGGCTGTTGAGGTACTCTCTATGAAAGGGATATTGAACCTTCGACTTTTACTCGTGAAAGCGCAAGAAAGTATTGATTTTCGACCTCACGATGAAAAAGCCTTGTGGCAATGGTTACACGATAAAATCCCGGATCTTGTACAAAAATCGGTAAGTGTCGAACATACCTCAACCCTTATTAGCTTCGGACTTTATACGGCTATGATGCAGATGGTGAGTTATGCGGTTATAAATGTGCTAGGAGCTCAAATCCCACAACTAAGACCTACCTTGGCCTATAGTTTTCTCTTGGGGATTATGGGGACTTTTAAATTGATGAAAGAAGAAGGCCGAAGACTCAAGAGACGTCGAGCCTTTCTGAACGCGCAAGTAGAGCATTATCAAAGGGTTGTGGCTTGGGAACTCGAAGAGGATTAAAGCTTTTGTTTTTTAGGTACGACTTTTTTGGGAGCTTTGGCTTTAGATTTAGGGCTTTTCTTAGTTTTGGGGAGCTTTTTGGTTGTAGTTGTTTTTTTCTTGGGGGAGGTGTTTTTCTTTTTAGCTTTTGGTACCTCTTCCAAGATACTAGCATTAAAGAGGTTTTCTCGAGTTTGGATCTTGTGTCCCGCGAGCCAAAAATGATACAAAAAGAAAAGCACGATCCCCATCACCACCGCCCAAACCCATTTGAGACTCTCGGTGACGGCTCCAAAATTACCAAAATCAGTGAGCTGCACCGGGCCGGTGATGTCGTTATCTTCAAAAGATTGGGCCCTTAAAGGCGTATTAGGATCAAGGAGTTTCCGGGCCCTTTCTCGATCACTAAGATAAAATTCCTTTTCTTGGTCACCAGTGATGGTGATCTTGTGTGGAGAATATTCTTCGCGAAGCCCATCTTTGATGATAAAATGGGTCACTTTGAAAAAAGTGTTACGTTCTCTGGGGTTAAAAAGGCTATCGGGACCCACAAAGAAACCTTGATCCGCTTCGCGGATTTCATTCCCAAAGCAAGAGTGCTTGTCTGGGGTACAAGCCGATACTTCTACCTTCATAGCGCCAAACTCATTACTCGAGGGATCAAATCCAAAAATATTATACCATTCGACAAGAGCGTCGTAGTCAAAGTTTTTACGAAACTGGTTTTTTTCTTCGAGCCGTTCCCAGTCTTCCATGATGGTATCAAGCGCATAGAGGCCTCCGCTGAGATTTCTTTCGATGACATTTTCATTAATATCGGGGATGGCATAGGTCAGATCCGTCTGCTCAAAGATGTTGGGGTTGTCGTGATCATAAGGATGCATTTGAATCCCGTATCGTTGGTTTTCTGAAATATGGTTGCTCCAAATTTTAGGCGAAGCGCCACTGAGGTGAATCCCATCCAAAAGGTTTTGTTGTATGATATTGTTTTGGATTTTAGTGGGAGGATCATCTGGAATATCTTCGAGATAAAGGCCTTCGTTACTATTCCCAAAAATCTCGTTATCAAAAATCTCCGTACCACGAGTCAGGTCTCCTTTGATCACGATACCGCTTCCGTTGTAATAAACTTTGAGTCCGGGGCCGATTCGATTATTTTTAGCGCCCGCTTTGAGATGTATACCATCAAGTTGGTTGCCCATCTTGTTTTTATCCGGGCCCAGTCCGATATAGTTGTACGCCAGATGATTCCCATGTCCAAAGCTGCCATTGATCAAAATACCATGAAGGTGATTTTGGACTATGATATTAGGATTTGGAGTATTGTTCGGGTCTATCCCAATGATATTTCTAGAACCTTCGATACGGATCCCATTTTTTTTATTACTGGTGATAAAGTTTCCAAACGCCCTATTTTGCCATACCGCTGAGGTGAGACTTTGGAAATGAATTCCATTCCCACGGTTCCGAGCGATGAGATTGTCGTAGATCAAGACATCTTTCACGTTGACGGCGAGCCTGACTCCATCTCCATAGTTTCCATTTTCATCAAAAATCCCATTGTCGAGGATCCGATTTTGGGCGATTTCTACGTTACTGATATTTTGTCCATCACTTCCATGCACCAAGATACCACCTCCGCCGAAGTTTTGTATCGTAAGGCCTGATATTTTGTGACCAGAACTCGTGACCGTAATCCCGGGAAAACGTGATTTGGAGCGACTTCCATCCAAAATTATTTTTTCATCTCCCATCAATTCGATGGTGTGGTTGGCCATCAGGTCAGGGAGTGGGGAAGTCACATAGATGGTGTAGGTTTCATTTTGTGGATCAAACTGTGCTGTTTCAGGAGAAAGATTGAACCTAATTTCAGCGGATGCATCGGCATTATTCGCTTGCGTTATAACCCCGCGCAGGCTTCCCTCACCATCATCAGCGGTATTGGTCACTTCAAAAGTAGCCGCGTTTGTCAGGGATAGAAGCACGACAAAACAGGCTAACTGAATGATGGCATAACTGAGTAATTTTCTGGGAAAAAGCATTCATAGTCAATGATACCTAACTCAAGATAAGAACTCAACTCCCCTTAATACTTAATACTTACCCCTTATCCCTTATCTTTACGTCTTGTGTTTTCCAAAAAGCATCCCCAGTACGTATGAAAATTGAGTCAAAAACATGAGGACAAACATACTGACATAGAGAATGGGATGTTGAAGTGTCCATTTGGGATAACGATAAAAGCACGTTCTCATGAAAAATATATCTCGTGAAGCTGACTCTGTGTGACGGCGGTGAGACTTGGCGAGGAACTTTTTGAGAAATCGGCCGTAATAATATTTCTTCTTGAGATAAGACGGAAGATGGATTTCGCCTTCATCGTGTTCCATAAATTCATGACTACGTCCGATGCGAGCCCCGGCGACTTCTAGCTTTTCATGAATATCAAAATCTTCTCCAGAAATGAGCGTCTTGTCCCAGCCACCAACTTTGTCATAAGCATCTCGCCGGATGAGTCGAGCGGTGAGCAGGGGATTATAGTAGGTATAGAATTTGCGTTCATATATTTTGCACCGAGTCCAAAAGTGCTTCCCGATAGAAATTTCGGGTAAGATAAAACCTTCCAATGATGGATCTTTTTCGTATTGATTCATACAATCTTCCACGAGAGTCGGGGAGATATACATATCCGAATCTGGAAACATAAGCCATTCACCTTTGGCGAGTCGAGCGCCTTCAGGTCGTTGGAGGTTCCGCTCTGGGCCAAAGACAATAACTCGAGCTCCGAGACTGGAGGCTATTTCTCTCGTGCGATCGGTAGAATGATTATCGATGACCAAAACTTCTACGTTTGGGTAGGTCTGGTTTACACAGGTCATGATACATTTCTCGATCGTTCGTTCATTGTCTTTGGTGGGAACGATGATAGATACGAGAGGAAGAGGTTTGGACATCAAGCGCTACTGTATCAAAAGCGTTTTCAAAATAAAAGCCTTAAATGATTGATTTTTTTTACTAATTATTTTAGAAAAGAGTGAATGGCGGAATTAGAGAGAACCGATTACGAGGTTTTGGCAGAGCACCAGCAGAGACTCAGTGGGCTTGATTTTACCGATTGTCTGATGAAGCATCACAAGCGGTTTGTGCCCGGAGAAACGTTTGAAGAATCCAGGAGACACCTGTGTCCGGAGGTAGATCGACGAAAACGACCACACTGTCCGCATGCCGAAGTCCATACTTAGATTAGTACAACTTGATACGCGGGATTCCGTGCTCCATTTGGCGCGAAATATTGACAAGCAAGAAAGAGAGGAGGAAAGTGCGCCATTAGTCAGAGAGCACAGTAACGGGCGGGCCGAAATGGAAAGGGTTACCAAAGCTTTGATAGCTCGAATAGATCAGATATTGGAGGGACAATCGAAAGCGGCTTGATCTAGCTTTTAGAGGCAAAAAACGCAATCCCTTGATCGCCAGCCTTGTCCCACGAAAAGTCTTCAGACCAAGTGCGGGCTTTTTGGGTCAAATCTTCTCGCAAGGCGGTGTCTTCCCAGAGTTTTACCATTTCTTCAAAAAGGCTTTCGGGGGTTTTTTCTTTCGATATGAGTCCCGTTTTCCCCAAAGCTACAGCGTCTCTGATCCCAGGAGAGGGATAGACGATGGCCGGGGTGTTTTGAGCGTTAGCTTCGGTGATGATCAACCCCCAACCTTCTCGTTGAGAGGGGACGAGGATCGCATGAGACCGAGCCATGAGCTCGTCTCGGCGAGCTTCACTGACAAACCCGGTGATCGTCACTCGTGACTGGAGAAAATCATATTTCTTTTTGAGTGGCGTCCAGATTTCTCTTTCAAACTTTTCATTCTTTTTCCCGGTGATATACATTTGGCCTTGTCCGTATTTGAGATAAAACAGGGCAAAAGCTTCGATCGCGGCATCGATCCCTTTATAACGAGAAAATCGTCCCACATAGATAAAAGTCGGTTCTTCGAATTTTGGAGGTAAAGATTCGAGAGGGGGTGGAGACTTACTCAAGCCTTCGTGGAAAACAGCGATGTTCTCCTCACTATAGCCAAAATCTCGTACGAGTTCATCCCGAGTGGAGGGTGAGACAGTGATCACGGGGTAGTGTTTGGTCTTACGCAAAGTGTAGTGTTCGTGCCATAAACCAATATGAGAAAGTCCCCAGGGGAACTCTGAATGCCAAAGTTCACGGGTCGTTTGGTGGACAAAGAGGGCTCGTTTTTGGTGCTTGGGAAGCCAGTGATTGGTAAAAAAGTGATGCGTATTTCTTTGGTCCACCACCCAATCAAAAGACGAATTTTCTCGATAATACTTTCGAGCATCCAGAAGGACTTTAAGCGGATTTTGCGAACCTCGTACGTACCGGACACCATCAATAGTTTTTTCTGGTTCACTGTCTTTGAATCCACAGCTAAAATGTGTGATCTCGTAGCCTGAAGCGGCCATACGTCGGA
>DATDAE010000038.1:0-2006 GCA_036525565.1 Candidatus Altimarinota bacterium | reverse complement strand
ATTCCGAATCGCCACTACTCGCACTCCAGCCGCCTGCCCAGAAGCAATCCCGCGAGGCGTATCCTCGATAACAATGGATTCATCGCTTGAAACTCCCATGAGCTCCAGGGCTTTCAAATAAACTTCTGGATCTGGTTTGAGGATTTGGCATTCATCTCTCCCAACCACTTGCTCAAACAAGGGCAGAATATTTGTGGCCTGGTGAGCCCATTCGTAATGCGTCTTGGAAGCGCTCGTGGCCATACAAAGCCGATACTTTTTTGACAGCTGCACGAGCACGGCTTCTGCCTGGGGCACGACATGGTGCCCGGCTTCGACTTTTTTATTCCAAATCTTATCTCTTTTTTCTTTAAAGGTTTTTATCGCTTGGTCGTTAAACTCAAAGCGTTTTAGAAACCCAGCCGAACCAATATTGGTGATCTGCTGATAGTTTTGAAAATCTTCCGTCGTGTGGGGAATCCCCATCTCATCAAACATGACTTGGTTGGCTTCACAGAAAAGCTTTTCGGTGTCCACCAGAACTCCATCATTATCAAAGAAAATAGTCGTAAGTGGTTTCATTATTTTATCTTTACGAATAAAACACTTCCTTTTCTGCAATCAGCGATCGCAGTCCCGGATACCGCTCCAACCCAATATCTTGTTTCAAAACCTTTTCCGCCCAGGTCCGAGCTTTTTGCATCGTATCGACATCATTGAGATCCGCGCATTTGAGATCAGGCAGGCCGCTTTGACGGGTTCCATAGACCTCTCCCGCCCCTCGCAATTTGAGATCCACTTCAGATAAATAAAAGCCATCATTGGACTTTTCCATGGCTCGCAAGCGCTCTTTATGTTTGTCTTCCTTGTCTCCCACCATCAGAAAACAATACGACTGACGATCGTTTCGCCCGATCCGACCTCGAAATTGGTGCAGCTGCGAAAGCCCAAACCGTTCGCTGTTTTCGATACACATCACTGTCGCATTGGGAATATCCACCCCCACCTCTATCACGGAGGTCGACACGAGAATGTCATGCTGTTTTTCTTTAAACGCCCCCATGACGGCGTCTTTATCCTTGGGTTTCATTTTCCCATGAAGATAATTTACTCGGGCTTTAGGGAAAAGTTTTTTGATAACTTCAAAATGTTCCATCACGTTTTTGGCGTCCATTTTTTCAGAGTATTCCACCAAAGGACAAACCCAAAAGATCTGAAAACCTTTCCCTATCTGGTCTTCGATAAACCGCTGACAAAGCGTGATAGTTTTCGGATCCGCCACCACTCTGGTGATGATGTCCTTCCTCCCGGCCGGCTTCTCCCTGATGATCGAAAGATCTTGGTCTCCATAGATCGTCAAAGCCATGCTTCGTGGGATCGGGGTTGCTGTCATATTGAGTATGTGGGTATGGCCCTCGGACAAAGCCGCCCTTTGTTTGACTCCAAATCGATGCTGTTCATCGATCACCGCCAAGGCCAAGTGTTTAAAGATCGTGTCTTCGGTCAAAATCGCATGCGTGCCAATGATCACATCAATCTCCCCCGAAAGTAAGCGCGACTTGATCCGCTCTTTATTTTTGGCGGTAGTAGAACCGGTCAGAAGTTCTATTTTGTATTTTTGGGGGAAAAACTTGAGCGCATTGGCAAAGTGCTGCTTGGACAAAATCTCCGTCGGAGCCAGGATCGCGGCTTGGAATCCTCCTCGGATCATCTGAAGCGAAGCCAAAAAGGCCACCGCCGTCTTTCCCGATCCCACGTCTCCCTGCAGTAACCGATTCATCGGCCTATCTTTTTCAAAATCTTCCAGGATATCGAGCAAGGCTTTCTTTTGTCCCAGCGTGAGCTCAAAGGGAAACCGCTTTAGGTCTTCCTTAACGACTTCTGGGGTGAGGGGTATGGGGTATGGGTTTTGGCGAATCTTTTCTCGCAAAATCTTGGCCTGCATCACCCGCAACTGGATGCCCATAATCTCTTCAAAACCGAGTCGCCGTTTCGCCGCGCCCCAATCCTCCATACTTTCAGGATAA
>DATDAE010000037.1:0-3189 GCA_036525565.1 Candidatus Altimarinota bacterium | reverse complement strand
CTTGTATGGGGATCATGACACGCCCCCAAAAACGATCTTGAATACTTTTGTCTCCAAATTGACGCTCAAAAGAAACCCCGGATTCGGCGATTAGTTTTTCTGAAAAACCCTGTTTGAGCAGAAATTTAGAAAGGCCATCTTTGGCATCCCCCCCATATCCGAGCTGCCACGCCCCCGAAACCGCTCCCAAGCCCCGATCTTTGAGATAGATTTCGGCCTTAGGTGTTTCTTTTAATTGTCGCACAAAATATTCTGCTGCCACTTTATGGAGCTGGTAGATATCATGCTTTTGTTCTTTATTTTTGGGGTTTTGTTTTTTATCTTGCGGGACCTCCATCCCGGCCATATCGGCGAGCATTTCTACGGCTTCTGGGAAACTAATATTCTCAATCTTTTCAAGAAACCTGATCGCATCCCCCCCTTCACTCGCCCCAAAATCATACCAAACCTGTTTATCTGGGCTCACCGAAAAGCTTGGCGTCCTTTCGTTACGAAAGGGACTTCGTCCCATATAATTTTTACCAGATTTTTTGAGAGGTGTATATCTCCCAATCAATTGAACCAAGTCCGTTCGATTTTTGAGGTCTTCTAAGAAACGATCATCCATGTGGCTCTTCTTATACTAGATTATAGACTAAATTGCCAAGACGAAATGCAAAAAATCTATTAAATATTTTGATGGTTTTCTTTTGCCTCAAGGCGTTGGGGGGAATCCACTTTTCGTGAAGCTAGCCAGGCTACCGTCAAATGCAGACCCATGAGAATCCCTGGACTAAGAACCCCCAGGATATCGGACTTTGTCACTAAGATATTGGCCGCCGAAAAGCCAAACGCCAAACCCCAAAAGACCCAAGGGAGCGGGCGCTCTTTTTGGGGATCTTTAAGCAAGCCCTCGATGGTAGGAATATAGGACAAGATATAAGCCACAATAATAATCATATTCGCCCCTTCGGCACTTTGGAAAAACCACCAAAAAAGACTCGCCACAATACCAAGCACCAAAATAACTATTTCGTGTCGATTTAGATGCGAGAAACGGCTGGTAAAAGAAGCATAAAGCGTAATCAAAAGAACCGCTGTCACGCTCACCCAAAACTGAAAAGAATCCCAAAAGCTACTCTCACTTAAAGTGCTCCAAGACAGGACATTAAGAATCCCAATAAAAGACCAAACAATCCAACTGGCGGGATTGGGCTTGGACTGATTTTGGCGCATCTGCTGAAAATAAAGTAGCCCCGCTACTATATTCAAACCCCCTCCTGCGATTGGTATTAAAGGCATCTCAATATTTGTTTTTTGTTTCAAGGGTGTCTCAAACCCCACAAGAATAATTTTTAGCACTTTTGCGCTTTCCTCGCAAAATAAATGTGGCTCTTTGGCATAAGCCGAGTTCTGTATTATTGTATCATTTATCTGGTCGGAGACAACTGCCTTGTTCCTTTCTTCCCACCCCCACAAAAGCATAGACTGATAAATGCTAAAGATTTTGTGGGGAGAGGAGGAGGTCGCGTAGTAAGCGAAATTCTTCTCTGAAGAATGGAGCAACGAAGCTATCTCCGACGACATCAGCTGGACCTCCCAAGGGTCAAAGTTAAAATCGCATAACTCTCCTTGTTCGGGCCACCAGCCTCTCCACCGCTTGGGTTTACCAAGTCTCAAAGTTACCCTCAAGACCAAGAACCAATGACGGCTCTGCTTTTCACCGACCCCTCGCAGAGCGAGGTCGTATAGTTTCTGTGGCACTCTCCGTCGTCCGAGGTGACTCCATTGCTCCAGCTCCTTAGGAGCTTCCGCATACTGCGTCACCTCCTCCTCTTCCCAAAAAATCTACGATTTTTCGGGAGCCCTGAAACAATCAGGCCACCTCAGACGCGCAACCCGTGAGGCGCAAACGTACGATTTGTGTGGCTCGGACTTTCCTCACCGCTAAAATGCAGTGCGATACATTACCAAAGAGCTTGTTGCTTTTAACAAAAAAAGCATTAAGAGTAAAGGCAATATGAAAATTCTACTTCTTGGTCACAGTGGACTTTTGGGCTCAGAATTTTTCAAAATTTTAGATTCTGATAAAAAAATACAGCTGCTCGCCCCCTCTCATGCCAGCTTAGATCTTTTGGATTTTGAAAGAGTGCAAGCTTATCTCAGGGGCTGCGAACCTGATTTGATCGTTCATTGTGTGGCCTATACGGATGTAGAAAAAGCCGAATCAGAACCCGAAGCTTGCCGAGCCATCAACGTAGGCATTTTGGGAAATATACTCAAGGCCAACATCCCGATTATCCATTTTTCGACCGACTATGTTTTTAATGTCAAAGACCATACCCCGATAAATGAGGACCGAACTCAGTCGGCGATCAATCAGTATGGTGCGAGCAAAAAGGAGGTTGAGGAGGTCTTGCAATCATATAGCAATACCTGGTATAATATTAGAACTTCTTGGCTCTTTGGCGAAAAAAAAGCAAACTTTATCACCAAAATTTTGGATAAAGCGCTCATCCATGATCGATTGCAAGTCGTCGATGACCAAATCGGAAGACCAACCTATGCTAAAGATTTGGCTGCCTTTGTGGTGGAACATTTCGTTCATAAGTTCACAAGCCATCAAGTCCTGGCTTCTGGGCATTATCACCTACAAAACTCCGGTGATCCAGTGTCTTGGGCGGGGCTTGCTGATTTTGTTATCAAGACCAAAGGACTCAAAACGACGATCGAAAGCGTTGATTCTGATCACTACCCGACCAAGGCCAAACGGCCTAAAAACTCAATCCTCGGCAACACCAAGCTCCCCACCATGCGACCTTGGACAGAAGCGGTGGAGGAATATCTAAGTGAAGTAAATTCCTAAAAGATTGTCTTCCCGGGCTTGACCCGGGATCCAGGTGATCAAAATGAGTTAAGAACTTTTGGAGCATGATCTGGGCCTCGGACTAAATCCGGGGAGACAAATATTTTGGTATTCTTTATACTCTGGAATAATGAATTACTCCAAAAGAAGAACCAAACTTTCCGCCCTTCTCAAAACTAAAAATATCCAAGACTTTCTGATTACAGATTTGCACAATATATTTTATTTGACAGGTTTTAATGGCACAAATGCATTGTTATGGCACAAGCTAGATGGAGACTATCTTTTTATCACCGATCCTCGCTACGCGGGGCAGGCAAAGGCTTTGTGCCATACTCAAAATA
>DATDAE010000036.1:0-2092 GCA_036525565.1 Candidatus Altimarinota bacterium | reverse complement strand
CTGAGGTCTTAAGCTATCTTAAACCCCGCATCTTCCTTCGTTTCCACATAATCAATCGTCTTGTTTTGTAAAAATCGGTACGAGTCTGGAGAAAGCCAAAGCTGAACTTCTTGTGAGTTTATGATGTGGTCTTCTTTGTCGGGTTTTTCTTCGAGATCCAAAAAATAGCCAGGATCCTCAAGTGAAAAGTCAGTCACCTCTATCCGAAAACCAAAACCTTCTTTGTGTTGGGATTTTTGGAAGTCGCGGATTTTATTGGCGGCGGCGGTGGTGAGGGTGGGGGGATTTTTTTTGGTAGATTCTGTTGTGAGGCCCATATCAGCGGCGGCTTCATTGAGATCTTGCAAGATATCATCCAAAGTATCCTGCCCAAAACCGTGGCCTAAAATACCCTGTTCCAGCGTTTCATAAGCATTGATATGGCAGCTGGCGCACGCGACGCCGTGAGAAGCGAGTATCTCAGAGGCTTCGGGCATAGCGCCGAGGATATCCCCTATGATTTCAGAACCGGTAAACTGGAGAGATTTGGACATTTTATAATAATCAACAGGTCAATATTCAATATTCATGTGTATCGGAATAAACCGTGTGGGGCAAATAATTTCGTGAATATTGTATATTGAAGTATTGAATATTGTCACTAGAATAACATTAGCATGAAAAACCCATTTGACGTCCAGTACCAGGCCCTTTTAAAGCGTATTTTTGAAGAAGGTATTGCTGAAAAAAACGAGCGCACCGGCCATATCTGTCAAAGTCTGCCTGGGGCGACGATGCGATTTGATTTGGCGGATGGGTTTCCGCTGTTGAGTTTACGAAAGATCCCGATAAAGGTTTTTGTGGCGGAACAAATATGGTTTTTGATGGGGGCAAAGGATCTCAGTTGGCTCCAAAAATATACTAAAATCTGGGACGATTTTGCCGAAAATGGCAACGAAGTCGCCGCCGCGTACGGGTACCGCTGGAGACATCACTTTGGGCGGGACCAGATCGACGGACTTGTACAGCTTCTTCAAAAAGATCCTAGTTCTCGCCATGGCGTAATCCATATGTGGGATCCGGGAGATGATGGCTTGATCGGGGGCACCAAGAAAAAGAATGTACCCTGCCCCTACACCTTTACCGCCCAAATACTGGGCGAGCGGTTACACTTGCACTTGATCATTCGCTCCAACGACATGATGCTTGGAAATCCACACGATACGGCTGGGTTTGCACTCCTAGCGCACTTCCTAGCCCAAAAGCTCAAAGTCGCCCCCGGGATTCTGACCGTCTCGATCTCCAATGCGCACGTGTATGATATTCATTTCGAAGAAGCGAAGCTGGTCATAGCCCGTCCGCTACTTCAGGAACCGATTGGTTTTGAGTGTCCGCCAGATAGCTTTGATCGTGCGGAAAAAGGCGATGAGAGCCTCGTGGAAGACGTGATGGAGGCCCTCACCAAAAACTATACTCCCCAAGAATCACTCGGACGGATGAAGATTGTGCTCTAGAGACCTCGATTGGACATTTCGATATCAATAGCTTCAATGGTGTCGAGGTCCAATTCATTTCGTTTTTCATCTGAGGCTGTTTTGAGTTGGTCATCAGACAGCGTGGGGACGCTTTCGGGCGTAAGGGGTGCTTCGTAGTACGTTATAGATATAGTGGTCTTGATAACGATATAAGAAAACATGATCATGGCTAGCCCGAGACTAGACCACATTATACCCGTCTTGGCCTTAGTGAGCTCTTCTCCCCCTGAGGAATAAATGATGCGAAGGCCATTTACCACCATAAAAACGACCGCAATGGAGGCGATGGTGAGGGCTAGATAATCAGTGACTCTTTGAAAAAGGCCGATAAAACTCAAAGAATCATCACCCCTAGTGTACAGATCTCCCGCCCCCCCCTTGCCCTCGGCCTTACCTTGTTCGTAGCGGAGTAATTGTTTAGGAACCCCACTCCCGGCTCCCACTTCAGAAATCATATCATTGAGTGTTTTGGCTTGCGAAACCCCTTGTATAGCCATGAAGACAAGACAGAAGCTAAAGATGAGACGTTGTGAAAATTGAAGCATAATAAACGGTTTTTATTTGAGCACACTGGTGGC
>DATDAE010000035.1:0-3274 GCA_036525565.1 Candidatus Altimarinota bacterium | reverse complement strand
CAATGGTTTCATGAGAATTATTTTCTGGATCATGGTAGATCCGCAATTCCATCAAGCCTCTCTGACCTACTTCCAAAAATTGACGTTTGGTCAAAACCTCGAGATGTTCAAATCGATCCGTCACTTCAAACGTAAATTCATCCTGAATGATTTGAGGCCCTCTCGTAATAGGATCACGCCCATTCCCCTTATAGAACACATCAACTCCAATGGTATAAAACCCAAGGGGCAGTTTTGTGGCATCAATGTATTGCTCTCTTGAATTTTGCACTGGCACCATCACCTCATCTCGCGCTAGTTCTGGACTCACTGGTCGCCAATCAGCTCTGAATGGCACGGGTATAACTTCCCCTTCAAGCGTTAGACGATACTGATAGATCACATCTTGGCTCTCATGCACTGCCAAGCCCAAAGGACTATGGATCTCTTGATCGATATAGGCCCGTGGCTGAATATAAATCGGCACTATTTTCTCTCGTCCTCGATATCGAAACGTCAATGCATAATCCTCTCCCCCATAGGTTTCAACTGTATTAAGATGGCCTTTATTATGCTCTAATAATTGCAACTCATCAGGCACACTACTTTCAATTTCTACTTCACTCAGAATATTCTCAATAATATCAGGATTACCTTCTGGGCTAGTAACATGGGTATAAACTGATTGCACTTCAAAGGGGATATCTTGCTCATACCAAGGCAATTCCAATAAGCCATCTTCCCTCAAAAGCGCGTCTTCAAATTTTACTTGAAGCCTCTCTAATCTGTAGCCTTCCTTGCCTTCTTCTACAAAAACTTCTACTACCTCACTATCTTCTAGTCCTTTATAATGCCCAATAATATTCACCGATCCAGTCTTATCTGAAGCAAAAGAAACCTCTCCCGTACGCACATTGACGGGCGCTTTTTGCGGATCACTACTCGTCCAAAAAGTTTCTGAAGTCACCTCTGGCAGATTTCCTGTGGCGGCCTCTAACAAGAGCGAAGCCTTCATCTGTGTAGAATTTCCAGGAAGCAAGGGGTTTGTGTCCGCACTTATGATGATGCCTTCATGATAATCTCTATCACGATCAGGTCGCCATCCCTCTCCCGTCCGATAAGGAATTGATGGTAAAAACCGAACCTGAGCTGGAGACACTTGATCTAAATAATCAAGATAAATCTTCAAAGCCCCAAGATCCAAAGTTCTGTTTCCGGTTATCTTTCCCTCCAGATTTCCTGATCGAGACTGATTGAGAGCCGTAAGTAATACATCTTCTACGAACCAAGGATCTTCTGGAAGATTTCGTTTCCTCAACCATCCCTTGGTGAGGGCTACGGCCGCACTGATTTGCGGTGCCGAAAAACTCGTCCCACTATAAATTCTTTCCGCATTACTTCCCAAGCCTATACTTTTTACATTAGTTCCAAAAGTCGCTATTTCTACCGGTTCTCCATGATTACTAAAAAAATCGAGGTTCTTTCCTCTGTCCAAGGAAGACACCGTCATCATCCCTTTGAAATATTTTCCCCAACACGCCGGATAGGCATTGTCCCCATATTCTGCTGGTCCAAAGTCCGAAACATGCTTGAGTTCACCAGGAATTTCAACCCCATTAGCATCAATCTTGATCCCATTTCCAGCGGCGGAGACAAAAAACACATCCTTTTCAATTGATTTGTAAATCGCATGACCGACCAGCGGATGACACATTCCCCGAGATCCTGTGAAAGCATTGAAACTCATATTGACCACATCCGCTCCCATATTGGTCGATCGTCGAATAATTTCATAAAGTTTCTGTGGACTAACTTGTTCCAACTGTGAATCATTAGCCGCAATCTTAATCGGCAAAATTTTCGCATACGGATTAATATCAGTGATAATCTTGGTCACCGCCGTTCCATGACCTATCGTATCTCGTGGTTCATCTGGCAACTCCCCTCCCGGATTGGATCCATACAGATACGCCGACATATTGGCGCCTGGAAAATACGGAAAATTTCCCCCTACAAAACTTTCAAATTGTCCTCGTGGAAAAGCTCCTGTATTACCAAAATCTACTCCCGTGTCCAATACCGCTACGGTAATGTGCCTTCCTAATCGTTGGTCGATATTTTGTCCAAACCAATCTTTTGTGCTTCGGTCATAATCCAATGCCTCAAAATAATCATAATCCTCCCCTCCCAAAGCGCCCCCTGGAATTTCTAAGACATCATCCATTACCACTCCTGCAGACCTTGTAATATTAGTGAGTCCGATAACACAATCATCCTGTTCTATGGCCTCTGTCAATTGATCATACGCTACTCCACTCGCCCCTAAATTAATCGTATACAATTCATCGGTAATCGCTGGTATTGTCCCAGTATAAGCCTCTGGTACAGAAATATAGGTATCAAAGAAATGATCCCCATGATTCTCTCGTCTTTCATACAGACACAACCGATCCGCCACCACCGTCATCTCTCCACGTACTTTTTGGGGAGATCCTGTCACATTCGTCATGAGTTGATCACCCCAATACCCCATCCGTTCCCAAACGCCCTTCATCCCTGGGCTAAAACTCACTTGGGCTTCTGATTCCGTCATAATAATCGGACTATCCTCAAACGGCGACTTCTGGGCTCGTGGGTCGTCCTGATCCTCTTCTTCTATCTGATAACTATCTGTCACCTCAAACCCATATTCATTCCCCATAATTGACGTCCCATTCCGATCCTCATCCAATCCTCTAATCCTCACAATGTAGGTTACCCCAGGCTCAAACGTCCCATCATTGGGCAAATCGTACGTTAGTTGATCCGCCTCCGGCAATGGCACCATGATCGGCGTATCCGGTTCATCGGCTTTCGCAAAATACAACTGATAATTGGTCGCATGTTTCACCCCTCCCCAGGTAATAGCTTCTATCTCCCGAACCGGGTCTTCACTTTTCCCCGGACTTGTGATCTCCACCTCCGCTTCCCCATCTATCAATGGCGTTGGATTCTCTCTCCATCTCAACCATGACACCAAATCCAATATATCCACTCTCTCGGTCCCATCCGGTTTCAAGTCTCCATTTACATTCCCACAGACCGTCGTATTTCTCCCTTCTATCGCCCCCAATAACCCCACCACGTCCAACACATTGATATTATGATTCACGTCTCCATCTATATTATACGGATGTTCCGGGTTCTGCCCATTTATACAAATCGACCCACTTTCGGCTCCCACCGCCCCAAATCCAAACAAAGATATCCCCACCATCCAGGCGAGCCATACCTTTTTTGTCTTTGTTTTATAGTC
>DATDAE010000034.1:0-5511 GCA_036525565.1 Candidatus Altimarinota bacterium | reverse complement strand
AGTACGATAATCTCTCGCTCAAGATTCTGAAGCTTGGTGGAAGCTCGTATCGTTTTTTCTTGATAATCTCGAATCACCAGTCCGTAGAGCATCGCCGAGACCAAAAGCAAGATAAGTGAGATATTTTTCATCTAGAGTTCTATTTCATTATAGAAAAAGGAGAGATCGAAACTGTACCCAAAAGAATCCCCTTGCGTGGTTTTTCCGATGGATTTGATAAAGGGTTCTGTGATCTGTGGATCTTTTTTGAGCGCTTCCAAGAAGCCCGAAACCCCTTCCATCGTACGACTCCAACCACGGATCGTAATTTGTTTTTTAGGATCAGAGGAGAAGCTGTCAAACCGAAGATTAAAGTTCTGATACTGCAAAATATCCTGCAGTAATTTTGACCATTTGATACGAGTGCTTTCGGCTTGTTGTAAAAGATTGTAAGCCCGAATTTTGGGATAAATCTGTTTTTGTGATTTGAAGTCTTCGAGTTGTTGTAACACTTGAGCTCTGGCTTGTTCTCGGACTTTCAGGTCTGCCGTCAAATTTTGATTTTGCCAGAAATAATACCCCGTAAATACCAAGGCCAGAAGAAAAGCCATAACACTAACCACTGAAACGAGCGAATCCTTGACCGCTTTAGACATACAGAAAGAGTTTTATTTTTGTTTGAATCAGGCCTTTGCGTAACACGAAAAGGTCTGTGATTTGTTGCAAGTTTAATTCTATGCTAATTTGGAGCGGATGCAAATAGAATTATGTGGGTCTGATGTTGGAATTTGTGCTCTTGGCCGGGCTCTTTCGAAGTCAGACCAAACCCTAAGTATTCACTTTTTGAAGCAAAAAACCCAACAAAGTCTGAGCGAAGAAGACTTTTGGGAGCTGGGCATAAGCCACATTCTCAGAGAGATAACTCGATTTGGTCGGATTGGGATTTTTTATGATCATGGGAGCGAGACTCTTCCTCAAACCATCATAAACCTAGCCGCTCAGAAACCATATCAACCTCAAGCTCAAAAACGCGCCGAAAAGGTAGCGCTTATAAAAAGTTTTCCTACGCAAATCCTCAAAAATATGGCGCTAGAAGGCTGGGGGAGCTCAGTTGAATTTCGTAGGATCGCTCGCCCTTTTCTGAGGCAAGCCAAAAATCATCACCTTGATACGATCTTTTTCCCGGAAAGCATTTTCGCAGAAGCCTCAACGCAAAAAACACTCCAACATCTAGCCGGCACGCAGCTAAAAGTGATAACTTTGGCTGATATAGCCACCTTAAAACCCCTAGAAGACTCAAAGACAGAGACTCCAGACAAGGCCTCTCTAGGTTTTGATAAAAAATTCACCGACTTTGAAATCCAAAGAGCTGCTCAAATCTTACAAATAAAACTACCGAAGAACTTGGAAAGAATTTAGCCTCCCTCTATACTCTATACGGTTCCCTCACCCCTTAATATAAAGATGCACAACACCAACCTTAACGATATAAAACGAGTCCTCACACGGGGCGTTGCTGAAGTCCTTCCCAAGGTCGACACTTTGGCGAAACTAATGCAAAAACGCTCAATCAAGCTCTATTTGGGGATCGATCCCACGGGCGCTTTTTTGACCTTGGGTCACGGGGTTGTGTTGCGGAAACTTCAACAATTTGCCGACCTGGGTCATGAGGTGATCCTCTTGATCGGTAATGGAACCGTCCGGATCGGAGATCCAACCGGCCGCGATAGCACTCGTCCCGTGCTGACCGACGACCAAATAAAAGCTAATTTTGAAGACTGGAAACGTCAAGCCTCAAAGGTTTTGGACTTCGACACGATCGAGATCAAATATAACGGTGATTGGCTCGATCCGCTCACTTACGCCGATATGGTGAATTTGCTGGGCAAAGTGACCGTACAACAACTGCTCGAGCGAGACATGTTTCAGCAGCGCATGAAAAAAGGACAACCGATCTTTGGACATGAAATCCTGTATCCGATGCTCCAGGGATATGATTCGGTGGCGATGGAAGTCGATCTCGAGCTCGGAGGCACCGACCAGACGTTTAATATGCTGATGGGACGCCATCTCTTACGGACGTACAAAGACAAAGAAAAATGGGTACTCTCAACCCCCATCATCAATGGGACCGATGGTCGAAAGATGAGTAAATCCTACGATAATTATATCGCTCTTACCGATGAACCCAAGGAAATGTTTGGGAAAATTATGTCCATGAAGGACGAAGAAATGATGACTTATTTTGAGATTTTTACCGATATTGATTTACTTGAAGCGAAAAAGCTCATCGAAAAAAATCCTCGTGATGCGAAAGTTCGACTCGCGGGGGATATCGTCACGTGGTTGCATGATGCAAGCGCGGCGACTGAAGCTTTGTCTGACTTTGAAACCAAGTTTGTGAAAAAAGAAATTCCCGATGATATGCCTGAGTTCAAAGTTTCAAGCCCTACGCCGATTTTAGAAGTTTTGACGAGCGTCACAAGCTTTGCCGGAGGAACCACAGAAGCCAGGAGACTTATCGATCAAGGCGGTGTTTCTCTCGACGGCGTAAAAATTATCACGCTTGATGAAAACATCTCTGGATCTCCAAAAGGTCGCATCCTCAAAGTCGGGAAACGGAAATGGGGAAGATTATTGGCATAAGTTGAACCACTCTCATTTTTCAGTATACAAGAGTAGCGCTTGTATTGGCTCCGAAAAATCTACGATTTTTCGGAGAAAGGAGGAGCAGGCAAGTGTTCTCGACGTCGCCGCAAGGTGACGGAGAGCGAGCGTAGCCTTGCGACGACGCAGATCCCATAGTTTAATGGAAGAACACCGGTTTGCGGAACCGGCGATCCAAGTTCGATCCTTGGTGGGATCACCAAATTTTACCCCATAGCAAAGAAGTTCCACTTGTGAACTTCGTGAGGGGGAAACTAAGCCTCAAGTGGAACAACTCTGATTTATAGCGTTTTAAAATAATTTGTCAAAAAAGATATATGAAAGTTATCCTTCTCATGGCCATCACCTTGGACGGGAAAATCGCCAAAGACAGCGATCATTTCCCGGATTGGACGGGCAAAGAAGACAAGAAACTGTTTGTAAAACTGACCAAAGAGGCCGGCGTTTTGATCATGGGCTCCCGAACTTATGACACCATCGGCAAGCCCCTTCCCGAGAGACTCAATATCGTGATGACCCGAGATAAGAAGAGAATCAACGAAAGCAACGTCCCCTTGAAAGTTGAGACCGATCGCGAAAGCGATCGAGGGGGTTTAATCTTCACAGACAGCACTCCTCAAGAAATCCTAACCAGGCTAGAGGCCAAAGGTTTCACCAAAGTAGTTTTGGCAGGGGGCACCCAGATCAATAGTTTATTTCTCCAAGAGCGCCTCATCGATGAGTTACATGTGACCATTTCACCGCTTATCTTTGGAAAAGGTCTGGGATTATTTGCAGACGACCTCTCTTGTGATCTACAATTACAGTCCTGCGAAAGGCTTGGCGAAGATTTGATTTATGCCATATACAACATAATAAAATAGCCAAGCCCGTATTAAGGGATAAGTATTAAGTATTATGAACTTAATACCTAATACTTAATACCTAATACTTAAAAACTATGATTCTTACCCGCTCCGATATCAAAGCGCTCATAGACAAAGGCACTATTGTCTTTACCCCGGAGTTGGACCAGTTTCAAAACCAACCCCACGCAGTAGATCTGCGACTGGGCCATATTTTTTATATTTCTAAAATCTGGAAATTGACCGCCAAGGGGCGAGAAATTCTCAACGTTGATGTCACCGAAACGGCTGGGGATAATTATGAAAAAATAGAACTCAAAATGGGCCAGTATTTTGAACTCGCTCCAGGCGAGGCCATCATCGCCTCCACCATGGAAGAAGTCTGCCTACGCGAACCCAACATCATGGGAGTGCTTTATCCCCGGAGCTCTATCAATCGTCGAGGGTTGTCGGTGGATCTTACGGGGATTGTGGACGCACATTATTGCGGAAATCTGATGATCCCCATCCTCAATAAAACCTCGAGTCAGGTTATACGAATCTATCCTGGAGAACGTATCTGTCAGATCGTCTTCCAAAAACTCACGCAAGACCTCACGCAAAACGAAGCCTTACTCCATGGGAAAGTCGCCGCTAAATATCATGACTCCGATGGGGGAAACCTGGCCTCAAAAAAAGATGACGATGAGGAAATCCTCTGCATCAAGTCGGGCGATATGAAAAGACTGAAATCACACAAGTTTTAAACAACACAAAGAAGGAGGCTCTAGAGCCTCCTTCTTTTTTATATGCGTGTTTATTTTTTACCAGGACAACCGACGACCGCTCCGTAGAGGACCATCACACCGGCTACACCAACCAGGATGTAGACGACTTTCTCGAGCATTGGAACCGATCCAACTAACGTGTTAACGAGGTTGAAATCAACCGCTCCGATGAGCCCCCAGTTGATAGCGCCGATAGCGGCCAAGATCTTTGCAACTTTACACATGACAATAGGGTGTTAGGAAATATTTATCTGTGTTTGAGACATTGTCCTCTGGTTTGAGACGGTATGCAAATTATTTTTCGAACCATTGAAGCTTGACTTGTCAAGCTCCCCCTTGTCAGTACAATCTGGATATGGACCTACACAAAGCTATCGAATCTATTTTTCACCGCAATAGGCGGGTCGAACAAGACAAAGCTTGGGAGACCTCTCTCACCAGGCGGACCTTTCTCGCGGTGACGATCTATCTCTGTGCCGCGGCTACTCTCGCCTTGATTGGAACGCCGCAGCCTCTCATGGAGGCTGGAGTTCCGGTACTCGGGTACGTTATTTCCACCCTCACCCTCCCTTGGATCAGAGAGCTTTGGGAAAAACATCACAAAAACTAAAAAACGCATGAAACACTACGCCGTCATTGGCTTTCCGATCGAGCATTCTCGTTCTCCACGCTTGCACCAAGCCGCTTTTGGGCTTCTGGATATGGATGATTGTCATTTTGAAGCTCTAGAAATCAAGCCCGAAGACCTCGGAAGTTGGATCAAAAACGATTTTCGAAAATTCTACCAAGGCGCGGCTATCACCGTCCCGCATAAAATAGAAGCCCTCAAATACATCGATGTCCCCACCGACAGTGCTATCAAGATTGGAGCCATAAATACACTTTATTGGCTAGAAGACAAAGTCATTGGAACTAATACCGATAGTGTTGGAGCCCTCAAGGCCGTCGAAAGTGTGATGAACGATGTGGAAAATAAAAAGGTTTTGATTCTTGGTGCTGGAGGCGCGGCTCGTAGTATCATCTTTGCGCTTAACTTTGCCGGGATGAAGGTCGCTGTATGGAATCGAACCAGCCAAAAAGCCCAAGCGTTGGCTCAAGAATTTGAAGTCGGTTATCTAGACGCTTTAACCCCCGAAGCCTTTGATTTGTTTGATTTGATAGTCAATACGACACCTGTCGGCCTCAAAAAATGGGAATCCCTCGTTCCCGCCGATTATTGGTCTCCTCATCAGGTAGCCTTTGATGTGGTCTAT
>DATDAE010000033.1:0-11964 GCA_036525565.1 Candidatus Altimarinota bacterium | reverse complement strand
AAGCGCAAGCGTGAGGGCGAGGGCTAAGAAGCTCCAAGCACCGGCAAGTTTAAGTGATTTCATGAGAGGATTAGATTTACGAGGTAATGATCTCAGGAAGGAGGGATCGAGGAGGTAAGATCGTAAGTCTGACAGAGAGTCCTAGCTCACAAGTCCCCGCTTCTTGATATGTATTTTTTGATTAAGATCTCTATTGGTCAAAATCACTCACTTATACGCCGTGCCTCTTTTTTTTCTTTCACTTTTTCGGGGTAAAAATAAAAAAGTCCTTGATAAAAGCCCTTTTTTGGTTAGGATCGCCTAGCTGATCAATCAACGCGGGATGGAGCAGCGGTAGCTCGTCGGGCTCATAACCCGAAGGTCGTAGGTTCGAATCCTACTCCCGCAACCAATTTTATTTGAGAGAAGGTTTGGGTATAATGCACTAGTCATTAACCCTTTTTTTATGCCTTACGCCTTGATCACTGGTGGAACGAGTGGAATAGGGCTTGCGGCGGCGCGGATTTTTGCGCAACGTGGTTTCGATTTGATTTTGGTCGGACGGCGCAAGGAAAGGCTGGCATCACTTGAGCAAGAGCTTGCGACCGAGTATACCATCAAGGTCAAAACCTTTGCGGTGGACGTCACAGAAAAAGATGCGGTAGATAAAATGTTTGAAGATTTGAGCGGTTTTGCGATCAAAGTTTTGGTAAATAATGCCGGACTCGCACTCGGGAAAAGCCCTTTTCAGGAGGCGGCTTGGTCGGACTTGGAGCAGATGATTGATGTCAATATCAAAGGGTTCACGCAGATTGCCTTGCGATCGATTCCTTTTTTGAAAGCCACCAAAGGGCATATGTTTCAAATAAGTTCTATTGCAGGCATTGAAGCGTACGAAGGGGGGCATGTATATTGTGCAACCAAGTCTTTTGTAGCGCAGATGACGAGGGCCTTGAGGATTGATCTAGCAGGAAGCGGCATCCGTGTGACCGACATTGCGCCGGGCGCCGTGGAAACAGAATTCTCACAGGTTCGTTTCAAAGGAGATCAAGCCAAGGCGACCTCAGTTTATGAGGGCTATACCCCACTTTCTCCCGATGACATAGCTCAGTGTATGGCTGCGGCTTATGATTTGCCTCACTCCGTCAATGTTCAGTACATGCTGGTGATGCCTACCGACCAAGCTTCAGCTACGAGAATTTGTAAATCATAAATAAAAAAGCACCGGAGGGTTAACCCCGGTGCTCATGAAACATTCGTAAGAATGGAAATTTATTTTCGAAGACTTCGATATCGCAAAGCTTTCAAGAGACCAGACATATCCCCATCACCGGCGTTAGTCCAAGTTCTTTCGGCATTTTTTCCTTCTGGGTTATCCGTTTTGAGTTGGTGTGGTTTCCGTTTAGCCATGATTACAGTTTCATGTCCGACGTAGGTGTTACGCCCAGCCAAAAATCCACGAGTAATTCGAGATTTAGCCGTTTCTGGCAACGCTTCTCGGCCGAAAACTGGAGCTTGGAACAAGGCTGGATCGTATTTCCCGACCCAGTTGATACTGTTTTCAAGATCTTCGTGGTTATTGGTTTTACAAAGGGATTCGCTATCAACACCAGTGATGTGTTGGAGTGTATTGCCTACTTGCCTCCAACATCGCTGAAGATTGTAATCAAAGGGGGACCAGCTTTTCAAACGTTGAGATCTGGACAAGGGCATGACTCTTCGTCGAGTGTCTTGTCGTTGTTCTTGTGAACGATAATAAAGATCGATGGAAGCGGCAAACGTCGTACTCGAAACAAGCGCCATCAATACCGCTGAAAACAAAATAGCTTTTTTCATGATAAAATGAGGGTTAAAAATATGGGTTAATATTTCGACCGGCATTCTAATCTTGATTTTGGTTCAGGCAACTTTTATTATCCCTAGTTTGTGCTAAAGTCTACTTTTGGAGCCGCCTCAGCGCCATCGTTTGATTCGAAGAGATTAGCTTGATCAAAGCCAAAAAGGGCCGCCCAGAGGTTGTTAGGAATCTGACGGATGTAGATATTATAAGCTTTCGCCACCTCGTTAAAACGCTGTCTTTCGGTGGCAATCCGATTTTCAGTGCCTTCGATCTGGACTCGAAGATCGCTAAATTGACTGGTCGCGGTGAGCTGTGGGTATTGTTCCATAACGACCATAAGTCTACTAAGCGCTGAAGAAAGCCCACTTTGGCTTTCTTGGAAAGTGGCGAATTCTTGCGCATCTTTGAGATTGATGTCGGTTTTAGTCGCACTCGCACGAGCTTCGATGACTTGCGTGAGGGTGTCTTGTTCAAAGTCAGCCGCCCCTTTGACAGTCTCTACGAGATTGGGCACGAGATCGAGTCGTCGTTGGTACTGGTTTTCTACTTGAGACCAAGCCCCTTCGACATTGGCATCGAGGACGACCATTTGGTTGTATTTAGCCAGAGGGTTGAGCCAGAGGAAAAGCCCCACCAGAACCACGAGAACGATCAATAATTTTTTCATAATGTTTTAAAGAGAAAGCGTGTTTATAACCGAAAGCAGACTGTTGAGCTGCTCATAAACCATCTGAATCATACTGGTAATTTCCTTTCTGTGAATTTTTTTGTCCTGAAGGTGCCAAGCCCAGAGTTCGCCAAAAGCCGAAAGATCAAGGTCATAGGTTTTTTCGATCGTAGATAGATCGTGGGGGAAATCTCTGCGGGGTTCGAGATCCTTGAGATAAAAAAGTGCTTCCAAAAAAATCACAAAATTGGGGATGATGCAGCCTAAAAACGCTTTGCTTTCGCCTGTTTTCAGGAATTCTTCTCGAAGGGCGATGAGCTTATTTCTCAGTTCATATTCGAGCTTGAGCCGTACGTCTTTTTTATCAAGTGGCAGCTCTGTCCAGAGATCGGGCCCGAGTAAGGGTGTTTGGTGGTTTTTGATATACAGATATTGCAGCGGAAATACATCGTTACCACTCTCTAGATCTGCTTTTGTAAAAAGCATAAAAGGCCATTGGTGCCATTTTATACCAAAGCTTTTAAGCGAGATAAAATCTACCGATTGAACCACGATGATCCAGGTAACCCCATTGAGGAGCTCGTACTCGTAGACCCCGATCAAGTTATCCTTGAGATCGTCTTTGAGTTTTTGATATGGAAATGTTTTTGTCATGATGTATCGAGATTACCAACGTCCACCGCCCCCCCCTCCACCAAAAGAGCCGCCCCCAAAGCCTCCAAAACTACTGGAGGAAGATGAGGACGAGAAGCCCGATCCGCTACTCCAACTAGAGCCCGAGGACCATCCAGATCCACCCCCTTTTTTGCTGCCCGTAATAATCATCGACAAAGGGAAAATTATATAAAAGCAAAAGAGCAGAAAGAAGATGAAAAATCCCAGAGCGAAGAGAAAGCTTCCCGCTAAAAAAAGAAAATGAAAGACGATAAAGCCGGCAAACCCCAGCCGCTGAGAAAACTTGATTTCGTGTTTACTCGGAAGAAAGAAAAGGCCTCCCAAAATGAGGGTGGCTATCACGAGAACTATAATCCGGGTTTTGTCTTTTACTTTAAATTCAAGGGAAGGATTTTCCCATCGAGCCATCGTCTCGGGATCATTTTTGATGACACCCGAAACTTCATGCAGGAATTGAGAGAGTCCATTGGCGTAGAGACCTTGTCTGAAATTTGGAGGGAAATAGGTCTCTCCAATACGATGCACCAAAAGATCAGGAAGCACCCCCTCGAGTCCGTAGCCTGTCGCGGCAAACCAAGCTCGATCGTCGGTGGCGACCACGATCATCAGCCCATTGTTATCGGCTTTATTCCCAACGCCCCAAGCTTGGCCGGTGGCAATAGTATATTCGCTGATATCGCGCCCCCAAGTGGTCGTGACCAAAAGGAGGCCAATTTGTGCATTGGTCTCGTCTTGGATGGTTTTGATCTGCTGACTAAGCGCGGCTTTCTCCCCAAGGCTTAGCACGCCGGCCAAATCTTCTACGTAGTCAGAGGGTTTGGGGATGTCTTGGGCCTGAGTCAAGGAAAGACCCAGAGACAGGAGAAAGAGGATGAGAATCAATAACTTTTTCATGCGTGGAATTATTGTAGGTTTGATACAGATTTTGGTCTATTTTTTCTGGAATTTGCAAAAACCAAGGGAGCCTTTTAGAATACCAAGTGAATATGCAACATCAACTCTACGATATCACTCGAAGTTATGACGATAACTACAACGAGGGCCCCTTTTTTGACGGACCTTGGCCAGAACGAGTCCTCCTGCCAAAGAAGACCGATTTCCTAGGATTTAAAGTGAATTCTCCAGTCGGCGTTCCCGCGGGGCCGCTGCTCAATAGTAATTGGATCGAAACCTATGCCAAACTGGGATTTGATATCGTGACCTATAAAAATGTACGAAGTGTGCAGAGAGCTTGTCATCCACTGCCGAATTGCGTATTTGTCGAAAACAAGAAACAGATCAGACTTGATGACGGTATTACCGAATTGCACCCAGACAAAGATCCCGGAGATCCGCATGATTTCTCGATCACCAATTCTTTTGGGGTGCCTTCTCAAGATCCGAAGGTGTGGATGGCTGACATCGAAAGAGCCAACAACATCGTAGGCCCCGATCAAGTTGTGATCACCGGTGTGATGCCCACCCCAGGACTCGAAGGTCGAGATATGATCGAGGATTGTGCCTATACCGCCGCCATGGTCAAAGAAGCCGGAGCCAAGATCATCGAGCTCAATTTCTCTTGTCCCAATGTGCGAACGGGGGAAGGTTCGATCTATGCGGATGGAGAAACCTCTTCCTTGCTCGCTCGTAAAACCAGAGAAGTGATTGGGAGTACTCCGCTCGTGATCAAGATTGGATACCTGCCCTATGAGCAACTCAAAAAAATAGTGCTCGCCAATGTGCCCTATGTTGATGCTATCGCTGGGATTAATACGATCCCCAAAGCCATAAAAACCCTCGAAGGCCAGCAAGTGCTTCCCGGAGATGGACGCTTGGTGAGTGGTGTCTGTGGGAAAATCATCCGTGACGTCTCTCAAGAATTTGCCGAGATGATGGTTCGGATCCGCAAAGAAGAAGGGCTTGATTTTACCTTCATCGGTGTGGGAGGGATCATGGACGCAGAGGATGCGCTTAAGCGTCTTGATGCCGGAGCCGACGTCGTGATGTCAGCGACAGCTGCGATGTGGAATCCGTATCTGGCGGTGGAGATACAGACAAAACTTAAGAACTTAAGAACTTAAGAGCTGAGGAACTTTTTGTTTTTATAACACCACAAAAAAGCATAGCTCAGGCAATGTTTGAGATTTTTTGGGGCCGTACAGGATGTCTTGCCCCGGCCATGAAAAGAATTATGGCTCCCAAAATACGCGAGCACAGCGGGTGCTGTGCGAGCGAGAGGAGAAGTTAACATAGTACACGAAAAAATCAGCCGAAGCTGATTTTGAAGTGTCGAAGTTAGCTTCGACGATCTGGTGCGCAGAAGAGGACTTGAACCTCCACGAGAATAATTTCTCACAAGGCCCTCAACCTTGCGCGTCTACCAATTCCGCCACCTGCGCGTCGTCGACGTGGACTCCGTAAGTTCGATTTAGTCGACGACTAAATCTCACACACTTCGTCACGTCTCCTCTCCTCTCGAAAGCGCGCTTGTGCTCTCCGCTTTCTCGAGGGGGATTTTCCGCTTCTTCCCGAAGTTCGCGCTGCGAATTACGGGGCCCCAAAGACAAAGCAAAGGGGTTGAGAGTAAAGAAGAAAAATAAAATTTAAAAAAGCCAAAGCAAAGTATTCGGAATAGTAGGACTTGTCAAAAATTTATCTTTCTTTTCCTGGGATTTCTTCTACAATGTTTATCGTCTATGAAGCGATCGTTTTCCCTGCCATTATCGGTGTTAATATTGATTGGAATAATTTTTCTTCCTTCGGTATTTGCAGAAGAAAAAAACGAATTGCAGTTTTTTTCACCCGTTTCTACGGTGAGAATGGGGGAAACTTTTCCGCTTAAATTCCAGATGAAAAAAGCTCGCAAAGATAATGACTTGCAGTTTCAAGAGATGACAATTCCGGGTATTGATAATTTTATAGTGGTAAATTCTAATAATTCAGCCCAAGTTCAAGTCTCTGAAAATGAATCAGGTCTTTTATTTTATATGGAGAAAATACTCAAGCCTCGAGGCAAAGGAGATTTTGTCCTCGGGCCTATAAAACTACCCATCACTAACGAAAAAGGTGAAGCGGTTTTTTTGGAAACCGGGGTTGTCCGGATTAAGGTAGTTGATGCTAATGAGGCTTTGATTACCAGCCAAAATTCTTCAGAAGACATAAGCGAGCCGGTTTTTTTTGAGAAGTGGAGTATCAAAGCCATGGATCTCTGGTTGGGATTGCAGGGGGTTCTAATTTTGGGAATAGGATTAGGAGTATGGTTTTGGGGAGTTAAGCCTTCGCTTAAAATCCAAGGGAAAGTTCTTTCGCAGAAAGACCAACGCCCACTTGAGGCTTCAGTTATTCCCAAGATTGAGGATCCGGCTTTTTGGACTAAAATTGAGCTTTTTTGGTCACGATATCTCTCGTCTCATTTAGGCATAGAATCCCCCGAAACCCTGACGCAACAGGAGATTAGAAAACTGATACACTTGGAGGCTGACCAGGGGATTGCTTTTACCAATGTTTTATACTTATGGGAACAGCATAAATTTTCCCCAATTCCTGTGGATAAAAAAGAAATGAAAGATGCCATAAAAAAGCTTATTATGAATATAAATCAGAAAGTATGACACAAATTAACATAAATAAAATTCAGGAGAAATTAGCGCAAGCTCGAGTGGAAATCGGGAAAGTTATTGTGGGCCAAGATCATTTGGTACGATGTCTACAGATGGCTTTGATGTGTAGTGGGCATGTATTATTAGAAGGCGTACCGGGCCTGGCTAAAACCACTACAATTTTAGCCTTGGGTAAAGTTTGCAGAGCCGATTTTAGTCGGATCCAATTTACGCCTGACCTGTTGCCTTCGGATTTGATTGGAAGCCAGATATTTAATCCCGCCAAGCAAGAATTTTGGGTCAAGAAGGGACCTATTTTTGCACATTTTGTCTTGGCTGATGAGATTAATCGAGCTCCCGCAAAAGTTCAAAGTGCGCTTCTCGAAGCGATGGGAGAACGTAAAGTAACCATAGGAGAAGAGACCTTTCCTTTAGGCAATCCTTTTCTCGTGCTAGCGACTCAAAATCCTATAGAACAGGAAGGAACCTTCCCTTTGCCAGAAGCCCAAGTGGATCGTTTTTTTATGAAAGTGGTGTTGGATTACCCTTCGCAAGAAGAAGAGATAGAGATCATGCGTCGAGCTTCTACCCAAGATTTAGATTCGCTCAAAGAAATCTTGAGCCTCAAAGAAATCCAACAACTGCCCATGTTGGTATCGGCTGTATTTGTAGATGATAAAATCAGGAAATATATTACGGATTTAGTTTTTGCAACGCGGAATCCTGAGCATTTTGGGCTCAAAGACCTGCAAGGAAAGCTCGCTTTTGGGGCTTCGCCTAGAGGGAGTTTGAACTTACTCAAAGGAGCTCAGGCAAACGCATTCCTCTCTGGAAGAGATTATGTAGTTCCTGATGATATTAAAGCTGTAGCTATGGATATCTTGCGGCATCGAGTAATGCCAACTTTTGAAGCCGAAGCCGAAGATATGAGTTCAGAGTTTATCGTGCAGTATATTTTGCAAAATATCGTAGTCCCCTAATCATGACCGATAATAATACTAAAAAGATCTTGGTTTTTGTGATAAGCTTTGCCCTAGGCGGAGCGCTTTTTCTTTCGAGCAGTTTACTGTTGTGGAGTCATAACGCTCAAGTTTTCCAGGAGATGATGATCTTGAGATCTGATTACAAGATGGTGGCGGGAAAGATAGCATCGTTGGAGGAAGTGAGTCAGGAGATCCAAGAGTTGAAGAGCTTGATAAAAACTCCAGTAGTCCTTCCGTTTTTAGGACTTAAAGCCTCTCCACTTAGCCCGGAAAAAGCCAAAGAACTCAAACTAGCAGATACGAGTCTCGGCGTCTTTTTGTCCCCAGGCAATCCGGCGTCGGTTCTTGTAGGTGGACCAGCTTACAATGCCGGTGTCAGGGTGGGGGATATCGTGCTTTCATTTGATCGGAAACCCATAACATCTCAGCAAGATATAGAAAGAATACTGATGGAGCACAAAGCCGGTGAAAAAGTAGAAATGGAAGTATGGAGGGGGAATCAAAAAACCGTTTTCACTGTGACGCTTGAAGCAAAAACTCCCTATCAATGATAAAAAAAGAAAATAAAATCTAAGCCCTTATGCTTTCCCCTGATATCAAAAAATCACTCCAGAAGTTAGAAATTACGACTAATCGTAGCGTGACTTCTCTCTTTTCTGGAAATTATAAGTCGGCCTTCAAGGGTCGAGGAGTAGAATTTTCTGATATTCGAGAATATGCCCCAGGCGATGATATGCGAATGATTGATTGGAGGACGTCTGCCAAAAAAGATGAATTATACGTAAAAAAATTTCAAGAAACAAGAGAGCTTTCTATGATTTTTTTGATTGATGGTTCGGGATCTATGTTTTTTGGAAGCGAACATCATACCAAGATAGATATATTACTTCATACAGTAGCTATGTTAGCCCTTTCAGCCCTTAAAAGTAATGATCGGGTGGGCGCTTTTTTCTTTCAAGAGGACATCATAGAGATGATACTTCCTCGTAAGGGACGCAGCCATTTTTGGCGACTTCTTAGTGCCGTAGAAGCCTTAAAAACTCATATGATCTATGCTAAAAGTAATACCACCAAAGCACTTCAACATATCCATAAAACACGCTTAAGTCGAAGTATTATTTTTTTGCTTACCGATCAAATCGATCCCCATGATGAAACCTTGATCAAATGGCTTCGAATAACCGCTAGTCGCCATGATCTCGTCGTCGGGAAAATCACGGACCCTCTAGAGCAGTCGTTTCCACAAAGCGGACTATTTCATTTGGAAGATCCTGAAACCGGAGAAAAAGCTTTAATAGACTTCTCGCATACCGCTTCCCGCCAGCGTTTTGAGAAGGCTATGAAAAAAGGTCGAGAAGAAGAACGAAAACTCTTCAAAAAACTTGGTATTGATGTTCTAGAATTATCACATGTAAATGAAATTTTTCAGAAATTATATTTGTTTTTTAAACAAAGACAGGCCCGTTATTAATAGGGCAAAAATCTTAGATCATTATAACTCATGGAAGATATCTTTCCCACTCGTCCTCCGATCGATCTGCCGGTACTACCATGGCATGAATATCTCATGCTGGGAGCTTTGGGTTTGATGTTGATATTTATACTTTGGGCGCTCTATCGTCCGAAAATAAAGATAGAAAATCCCAAAATTGATCCTCAAGAACAATGGTTAGAGGATTTGATGTGGGTGGATCAAATGATTCAAAAGCAGAATTATCATGAAGCGGTAGAGCGATTAGAGCTACTCATGAAATCTTTTTTAGCGCATAAATATGAGGGCATACTTGAATCATTAGAAAGGTCTGAGTGGGATACTTTTATCAAAGAAGAAGAGGAAGGCGGTGCCAAATATGTAGATTTTCTTGTACACGTCGAGATGGTAAAATTTTCGCCCAAAGGTTTAGATCCCACGCTCATACAAGATTTTTATCTTTTTATGCAAACCCAGATTAATGATTAGCCTTACCTCTTTTTGGTTTCCAGAGATGACGCTCGCACAGCCTTATTTTTTCCAAGTTGGGATTCTTTTAGTTTTAGTTTATGGACTCAAATTGTGGCGAGATCGCCGTCATATGCCAACCCTTTTTTTCTCGGCCTTTTCGGAGGCAAAGAAAGCACAAACCTTTGGGTTTGGGAAAATGAAACGAGGCTTGGAAACCTTTTTAGTAGTAGTATTAATCTTTCTTTTTGCCTTTGTGTTGGCGAGACCTCAAAAAACAATCATAGGGCACTCACAAACGCGCCAAGGAATCGATATTTATTTGGCTTTGGATGTTTCCGAATCCATGCTTGCTGAAGACCTAAAACCCAATCGTATTGAGGCTGCAAAAGCCTATATAGGGGATTTTGTAAAAGCCCTTTCGGGGGACCAAGCCGGTATTATAGTTTTTGCTGGAAAACCTTTTATACAAGTCCCCTTAACGTTTGATTATTTAGTGTTGGCTCAATATCTCTCAGAGGTTTCAGTAAAGACCCTTGATCAGCGGACACAAGGGCTGGGGGGGACCGCAGTAGGGGACGTTTTACTCGAAGCTAAAAAGCGATTTAAAGCTGAAAATGATCGAGCCAAGGTTCTGGTTTTAGTCACCGATGGAGATTCTAATATTGGTCTCAAACCTCTAATTGGGGCTGATATCGCCAGAGCTGAGAATATAAAGGTCTACACTATTGGTATTGGGAAAAAAGAGGGCGCTCCTATTCCCATAGGTATCCACAATGGAAGCAAAATTTATGCTCAAAATCCAGATGGAACCCTTTTTAAAACAAAACTAGACGAATCTGTGCTCAAGGAAATAGCTCGGATTTCGGGAGGCCAGTATTTTTATGCCGAAAATAATGAGACTTTAAAAGCTAGCTTTGAGGCCATACAGAAGCTTGAAAAAGGCGATTTTTTGGTTGGAGAATCGGTAACCTATGAGGATTTGTTTTGGGGCCCCTTATGCCTCCTGATTTTTATGAGTTTTATATATTTTAGCCTTATGGCTTTTCCAAATTATTAATGATATTTACTTATTGGCACCTTTGGCCGTATGCAGCACTCATGATCTTATTGAGTGTTGTGGTTTTGTTTTTAAATCTTCGTCAGAGGAAAAAACAAACCAAGCTTTTTAAAATGCGTAGTTGGCATCAAATTCCTCTAATTTTTTGGATGAGACACGGAGCGCTTTCTTTGATGATCATATTTTTAGCTTTCGCAATGCTACGCCCCCTAGGGGGAGCTGAATTTTTGAAACAAGGGGAGCGTAATCTTGATATTCTTTTTGTTTTTGATGTTTCCAAGAGCATGAAAGCCGTGGATATGGGAGCGGCTGAAAACTCAGAAGATCGTTTAACGGTAGGAAAAAATCTTATAAAAGCCTTTTTGGAAGTCTTCAAAAGTGGGCGCGTAGGGTTGATTGAGTTTGCGGGAGAAGCCTTGGTAGTATCACCTCTTACGACAGACTATAGAGTGTTTCGGCATTACCTTGAGGATTTATCGACTGAAGATCTGGCGATAAGCGGAACGAATCTTTCAGAAAGCTTAGGATTGGGTTTACAACATCTTGAAGTAGGGGGCTTTGAAGATTACACTAAGATGCTGGTACTTATTTCTGATGGAGAAGAGACGCTCAATGCCGATATGGCTTTTTGGGCTCGTCAGGCCAAAGAACAAAATATTCCCATTTTTGTTATAGGCATAGGCTCAGAAGAAGGGGCCCCAATCCCTGAAGGCTATGATGATTTTGGTCGAATCCGTTACAAGGTCTACCAAGGAGAAACCGTTATCTCTCGTCTCAATGAATCAACTTTGAAAAACATAGCACAATTATCAGGGGGAATATACCGTCGAGTGGAAGACGGGAAGGCTTTAAAAGCTTTGATACGAGAAATTGATAAGATTCCTTATAAGATTCGATGGAAGGACGCAGAGGCTTCAGAAAAAGGAGAACTATATCAAATTTTTGTTTTGTTAAGCTTCATAAGCTTTGTTTTGTGGCTCTTTCTCACTGATTGGAAACCTCGCTTCAAAACCCCATTAATGGTTGGGTTTATTTCACTGTTACTAGGGGGATGCACTTGGGGATCTGATTTACAGTTTCGTTATTATAATCATCAAGGGGTGGAATCATTCAAAAAGGAAGATCTAGTATCGGCAGAAGAGTTGTTTCAGACGTCTCGTAATTTTATGGTGGAGCCTAGCGTCATTCCAGATAATCAGATGGGGCTTATTTATTATGCTCGAGAGGACTACAAAAAAGCTCG
>DATDAE010000032.1:0-7258 GCA_036525565.1 Candidatus Altimarinota bacterium | reverse complement strand
ATGGGATCGGGTGACCTGAGACGGGTGCGTGAGGTGTTTAAAAAAGCGTCTTTGATGGGGTTCTTTTCGGCTACTATTTTGGGGCTTTTGCTCATGGTGGGAGGGCGCGCGATCATCCGTGTTTTTACCGAGGACCCGGTGGTGATGCAGTACAGCATTTGGTATCTTTTTATCGTGGCGGGGACGTATGGATGTCTGGCGGTGGGTATGATCGTGGCGAATGTATTTCAATCTATGGGGAGTTCGTGGCCGGGGTTTTGGCTCTTCTTTGTGAAGTTTTTTGTGATCTCGATTCCGCTGAGTTATCTGGTGACGCACGTGTATCATTTTCCGATTTGGAGTGTGTGGGGGGTGATTGCTGCGAGTAATTTTTTGATGGCAGCATTTGGGTATCTCTGGCTTGAGAAAAGGCTCGGGAAGGTTTAATATCTAAAAAAGTATGAAGACTTATATATCGCTCCTGAGAGGGATCAACGTCAGCGGGCAAAAAAAAATCCTCATGGAGGATCTGCGTAAACTCTGCGGAGATTTAGGATGGGAAAATGTCGAGACCTATATCCAGAGTGGTAACATCGTCTATCAATCAAAAGCAACCCCTGGTGAGGAATTATCAGAGGTTTTATCTCAAGCCATCAAAAAAGCTTATGGATTTGAGGTGTCGGTGATGACCCTCACGCCCGAGTATCTGCGAGAAGTGGTAGAAGGGATTCCTTTTACTGATTATGACGAGAAAAAACTTTACATGACTTTTTTTCAAGCCCTCCCAGAAGTCATCCCGATGGAAAAGATAGCTCAAGCGAAAGCTCCCACAGAGGTTATCGTGATAGGGGATGGGGTGATTTATCTTTATTGTCCGGAGGGCTATGGTAACACGAAACTCTCTAATAATTTTCTAGAGAAAACGATGGACGTTGCGGCGACTACGCGTAACTTTAATACGGTGAATATTTTGCAAGAGATGTCGAGACAGTAGAGGCTCTTGTGTTTTTTTGGAAATTGTTCACAATGGTCCTACTCATTTTTACACCATGGAAGTTCGTGCTATCTATTTCGACAAAAATTTCAAAATTCCAAAGATCAGAAAGGCTTTTCCAGAAGAAGTCAAAATCACCGATCCGTTGGTACTTACTCAAGAGCAGGGAAAATATATAGTGGTTTTGAAGTATGGAGTGATTGTTTTCTGGGGCTTTAAAGAAGCCGAAGCCAGCAGCTATATCCGTAAATTGAGCAAGCGACTGGGTCGTCCGCTTGGGGTTTTGACCGAAGAAACGATAGAAGTTTCGATGGATGGGAAAGATGATGAAGTTTTGGATGGACAGGTGATTCTTGCAGAAGTGACACCGGAAAAAGTGGCCGTAGTGTCGCTCGTACTAGGACGATCGCTCGCGGTTGAACATTATGAAAAATCGATCGATCAGTCTTTTTCAGACTTTGACGATATGGTGCGTCATTTTGGAGAGAGTGGATCTTTCAAAGTCTCGACGAAAGATCTCCTCAAAAAAGCGGCTTTTGTCATGAATATACGACATGACACGATGAACCGAATATCGGTTTTGGATTCACCAGAGCTGACGTGGGACGACACGGCGCTTTATGATTTTTATAAGGAACTGATGGATGATTATGAGATAGAAGATCGCTATCAGATTCTCGGACAAAAAATAAGCGCCATCCATAGTGACTCTGAGTTTTTACTAGATTTGATCAATACTCGGCGGAGTCATTGGCTCGAGATTACGATCGTGGCCTTGATCGTCCTAGAAATTATTATTTTTGTCTACGAGATTTGGTTTATTTGATGGCTTTTCGCAGATAATCATTAAAGGGTTTCATGACACGGAACTCTTCCAAAATTTGATCAAAAAATTTGTTCGACTTGAGGTCTTTGTCTTTGATTTTATGTTGAAGAATAAAGCTTTTAAACCTGAGCAGATCAATGTCTGGATGCTCTTTGGGAAAGCCTTTTGGAGCAGTCTTGAGCATGGCGTATTCACTGAGACCTCCGAAGGCTTTTTGTATTTCTGGAGACTTTAATACCTTTCGTAGATCGGTGGCCTTTTCGGCGATATGATCTCGGATATTGTTGAGCTTTTCGGGGGTTGGCATGTGCATGCCTCCCGCGATAAAGGATTGGTCCCCGGGTTCAATGTGCAGATAATAACACGGACTGCAGCAAGGTTCGCCCCCTTCTGCGATACAGGCTCCAAAGTTGGTTTTGTAGGGCGTTTTGTCTTTGCTAAATCTCGCATCTCGGTAGATTCGAAATACTTTGATGGTTTTCTTTTCTCCCAGTATCCGAGCAATCTCGGGATCAAAACCTGCGATAGACTGTCCGAGCCCTTGGGCGAGTTCTTTAAAATAATCTTGGAGCTCCTTGAATTCACCTTTGTGATCTTCGAACCAAGGTTTGTTATTGTTTTTGGAGAGTCGAGAAAGAAAGTCGATGATGTCGGGAAGTTTGTTCATGAATATAAAGTCAGAGCAGCAGGGTTAACCCTGCTGCCTAGATTATTGATTTTTCGTACGCAAAATCAAGGCAAGCCCCTAAATCGCCCACACGATAGACAACGAGTTTGGTGAAATGGACTTCAGAGAGGACTTTTGAGTGGCTCAAAGTTTCTGGGGGAGATCCGATTTGAGGGTTGCTCAGATGCGCGAGGGTAAAATGGGGCAGATATTCTTCACGAGAAAAGGGATAACCGGTCGCCTCAAAGGCTTTTTGTTGACCTTCGGTGATGCCCTGGAAGTTTTGGGGATCGGCGGACGTACCTTCACACAAAGGAAAGAGGACTTTGAAAACTTGGGTATGTAGATCGGCCAAATCTTGGCTTTTGAGGCAATCCAAGAAAACGATTTTTTGTGCCCAAACAGAAATCCCCTTGATGATTTGCTGCGGGGTAAAGGACGATAAGTCGATAGATGACAGGGCTTTTATCACGGCGGATTCATCGCTAAATTTTCCTTGAAAAAGCGTGAGATGGGGGATCGAGATCCCAGGTTGCAGGAAAAAAGAAAGGTCCTGGCTTTGCGTGAGATCCTGAGAAAGTCCATAGATAGCTTTGATTTCATCAGGGGAAGGGATGAGGCCGATGCCGAGTCGATGAGGGTATTTGTCCATGTTTTTTCTTTTTCAAGACCGGTCTTGGTTGGTATATTATTTTAATCGATCCACGATCAAATGAGAAGACACGTTTGAAATAATCTCCTCCTTGGTGAAACTATAGGAAAGGATGGCGCCTCTTAGATTATAGGGTTCGCCATATTTATCATCGGGACGATTGTACGGAAAGTCGTGACCGTCTGCGTCGCAGACAAAGCCGCCCAAAGCTTTGATAATGGGATCGAGCATGGCGATATCCCATTCTTTGGAATAATTGAAGCTGAAAATCAGTAGGTTTATCTGACCTTCGAGCATAGCCATGAGTCCTGCGCCCGCGCCTCCACAAGGGATTTCTCTGGCGGGGATGTTCAAGGCTTTGCCTAGTTTTTGATAATTCCCAGGGAGGGTTTTGCAGGGATCCACTCCACGGATAAAACCTCGGATCTCAGATCGGTCGGGTTTGGCGACGGGTGTTCTTTGGCCTTCGATTTCGAGGAAGACTTCCCCAGAACCATCGGTGTAGCAGAGTTTATCAACGCCTGGGAGATAGACGATACCAGCTACCGACTTAAATTTGTCATTACTTTGTCTTTGCAAAAGGGCGGCATGCATCGCGAATCCATCCTGGATACCTTCTACAAATTCATGCGTACCATCCACCGGATCGAGTTGCCAGATCAGGTCATAATCAAAGCGATCAGCGTGTTTGTGTTCTTCACTATAAGATCCTGGGAAATCAGGTCGGATGCGATCAAGGATATATTGGCTGGCTTTTAGATCGGCTTCGGTTACCGGGTCATAGAAATCACCGCCTTGCTTATCGGTGGCCAAGGCTTTACGAAAGCGTGGCATAATCTCGGTCTCAGAGGCTTCGCGCATGAGTGCGATCATTTGCTGGGTTTCTTTTTCAAAAGACATGTTAGCAGTTTACGCTAATGGCTTTGCGGGTTCAATTTACTTTTGTTTAGGATGGAAACTTTTGAAAAGGCGGTGTTCTGATTTTATTTTGGATAAAGAATCTCTAAAATGGCTTGGAAACCATAAATTTAAATGATTAGTTATTTTTTGATTGTGACCTCGTTTGTGCTTACGGGGGTACTGGGGGGGTACGGAGCAGGGCTCTTTTGGCTTATTTTTTCGGGTTTATTTAAACCTGAAAAAAGGATTTCAGAGCTCACCAAAGCGAAAGGAAAAGACTCTATTGATATTTTGATTCCCTCGCATCATGAATTAGTAGGGGCTTTGAATGCTATCGGTTCGGTACAGGCTCAAAATTATCGAGGGACCAAACATATCTATTTATTGCTCAAAGATCGTCATGACAATTCCATTCCTCTACTGGAAAAAGCGTTCGACGTTTCCCTGACCGATACGACGACTTTGACCCTAGAAGATAATGCAACATTACAAATTGTGTTTTGCGGGGTGGCTTCAAAAAAAGAAAAACTCAGATACATTCTTCCTAAAATTACGTCACCTTATATAGCGATTTTGGATGCGGATCATAAAGCTCAAAAAGATTGGTTGAAAAAAAGTGTCGCCTTCCTCTTGGAACATCCGCAACATGTTTGTGTCCAGGGATCACGAGAACCGTTGTCGACCAATAATATTTTCCAACTCTGGGATAGTGCCCAAAACCATATTGGGAATGAGATGTTTAGTAGAGTGCTGAGCAAAAAAGGGTTTACGGTTTTTTTTACAGGGACTACCGCGCTCTTTGAAGCTGAAGCTTTGAAGGCTTTGAGTTTTTCAGATTGTGTGACCGAAGACACGTATTTGAGTTATCAAATACTCCTGAGTGGTAATCGCATAGGCCATATCGCCGACAGCGGATCCCGGGAAGAATTGGCGCCCAATGTAGCGAGCTATGTCGCTCGGCGAAGGCGATGGAGTAACGGGCATAACCAGACTTTTTTGGAGCATTGGAAATCGATTCTTTTTGCACCAGAGTTACGCTCTCAAAGAGGGGTGCTATGGCTGCATGGTATGTTTTTCTTGATCCCGTTGCTGGTGTTCTTGTTGCTGCTCACTTTTGCGGTTTTTTCTTTTTTCCAATATGACGGATTCACCCAATCGGTCATTCTTTTGATCAGTGGTGTACTCAGTATTTTACTGCATTATGTTACCCGAAAAACTTCGGATATAAATGTGCTAGATATCTTGGTAGCCTTTTTGTGGATTGCTCCGCAAGTGGCGGTTTTTACCACGTATTGGCTTTATTATACGGAAAATGATCAGTACTTTTATCTCTTGAATTTTCCTTTTTTAGACGACTTATTGGGGAGTATTCAATTGATACTTCTGGGGCTACCATTAATCATTTTGTTTTTTGGTTTATATGCGATACGCCTCTTTCCTCTGCGAAAAATACTCTTACTTGTCCTGACGTATCCTTTGTTTTTGTTCTTGGATATTTATGCCATCTTGTTGGGTTTGGGCGATCTGATCGTGGGGCATCAAAAATGGTTTATTGTGAGTCGAACGCATTTAGACGATACCGAAAAAAATAGACGACTGACTTCCCGCGAGTTGGTGCGCAATACTTTGTGGGCTGGACTGGTGGGGATACTACTACTGGGGGGATATCTCTTTTTTACGCATTATAATTGTGGAGAGTCGACTTCTTTTTTAAAGCTTCCTCACTCGTTCCTCTTTAATACGAGTTCACAGTGGGAGGATGCGTTTGAAGTGGTCCCGGTGTATTCGGAAAAAAAGATAAAAGTGACGTTATCTGGTCGTATTGAGAGTCAGCATGAAATAGAACATTTGAATCTTTCTCTGGATCAAGAACGCGTGCTGGTGCCTTTGAAACCCTTTGAAAAAAGTGGAGAAGCTTTACACGAAAAAGCGTACACGCATGAGCTCTTTTTCCCGATGGGCTTTGAGGCCAAAAAAATAACCCTGAGTACCAGCGATGGCTATTGTAAAAGGCATTATGAATTTCCTACCACGGCCAAAGAAATACGTGGGCGCCAGGTTCTGCTCAATGGAGAGCCTTTTTTAGTCAAAGGGGTGGTGCCTTCTTTCAAGCCCTCAAAGGTTTCTTTTGCGCAGGGATTTTCTCAAATAAAAGCTCTTGGAGGGAACCTCATACGAACCTACCACAGACCCACCAATAAGGTTTTACGAGAAGCGCAAAAGCAAAATATTTTGGTATTACCCCAAACCAATCAGTCCAACTGGGGAAACACTAATCTCAATAATTTCTTGGCGTCACATTTGTTATCCAAGAAGTATGAAAATCTCCAAAAAGACTTCTACAAATCTCCGATGGTTTTTATGACGAATTTTGGAAATGAGATGGAGCTGGGGAATTATAAACTCGTGCCAAAGATTTTTAAGATGCTTGAAAAAACGAAAACACAGAAGCTTCGCAATTTTGTAAGCTATTCTACGTATTTGGTTTTTGTGAATTACCCCGTAGAAATTTTGAGTGTAAATATGCTCGATACCGGAGACACGTATTGGGATAAAGCGCTTGAGGTTATACGATATTATAACAAGCCTTTTTTAGCGACAGAATTGGGAGGTTTTACGGCTTTTTATGAAAGTACTGATCCGGTGCTTCGGGCCTATCGACTGTGGCACCAATGGGAAGCTTTACTCGAAAATGAAGCTTTGGGGGGAATTATTTTTGAGTCTCATGATAATTGGGCTCAGCCAGTTCCTACCGGGTTTAATGATCCGTTTTCCCCAGAACAACCCGATGATCTGCGTGGGATTTGGACGCAAGATAATAAACCTAAACCCATCAAACAAATAGTAGAAGCGATGTTTGCCGATCTCTCGGTAGAAGTTGTGGAAAGTGATTTTTTGGAGTCTCAAAAGCTGACCCTCCTTCTCAAAAATAAGCGAGATTATGTATTGGAAGACATCGCCCTCCATCACCAGGGAGATCCTATTTATGAAGTCTTTTCACTCGAACCAAAAGCTGAAAAATCGATACAAATCTCGACAAAGTTTTTAGAAAATAAACACGAAGTTACCGCTCATTATACGACGCACAAGGGGCTTACGTATGTCCAAAATTTGAATCTCCCCGTCATTGATACGAATCCAGAACCTTTTGTTCAAACGCCATTCTGGATCGAAGAAGATTCACAAAGCGGGGAAGTCCGTGGTTTGATTTTGAGTGATAATCTCAAAGGATTTTTGCCA
>DATDAE010000031.1:0-2638 GCA_036525565.1 Candidatus Altimarinota bacterium | reverse complement strand
GATATGGAAGGACACGAGGGCGGACACGATACCAATGAATAATTGCCTTTTTTTCATATGTACCTTCTGGAATGATATTATGATTAATGTTGGATAAAATGCAAATATTAGCTATCATTTCCTTACATGGTCAAAATCATATCGTGGAACGTGAATGGGCTACGCTCAGTCGAGCGCAAAGGTAATCTCAAAAAATTTTTGGAGCAATATGATCCTGATATTTTTTTGATGCAAGAAACCAAATCCAAACCCGACCAAGTAGCTTTCTTGGCTGAAGCTTTTCCAGACTATGAAAAGTATTATCACTCCGCTGAAAAACCAGGCTATGCGGGGACGGGGATTTGGCTGAAGAAAGGGGTATGGGATATGGGGCAAGGGGTACGGTTTCAGAATGGATTCCCCGAAGCGTTTAAATATGATGATAATGAAGGTCGCATCAGCCGTATAGATTTGGAAATTCCCATACCCCATACCCCCAACCCCACTCCCCTAACTGTCTTGGGGGTCTATTTCCCTAATGGTGGCAAATCACCAGAAGCCTGGGATGACAAGCTCGTATTTTATGACAAATTTCTCCGGTATGTAAATGAAATCCAGGCTGAGGGTCGGCAAGTCATTTGGTGTGGAGATGTGAATTGTGCACATCAAGAGATCGATATAGCTCGTCCCAAAGAAAATGAAAAATCTATCGGTTTTTTGCCCGAGGAACGCTCTTGGATCAGTAAATGCATAGAGGAAGGGTGGGTTGATGTATTCCGAGACCGGTACCCTGATACCGTGATCTATTCGTGGTGGCATCTCATCTCGAGGGCGAGATCTCGAAATGTCGGATGGCGGATCGACTATTTCTTTGCACATCATACCCTCAAAGATCAGATCCAAGATATCACCTACCTCAACGATCAAATGGGCTCGGATCACTGCCCCGTACAACTAGTATTAAAATAAAGGGGCATGGGAAATGAGTTATGGGGCATAGAATGATATTGAGTTTTCCTTTATCTCTTAATACTTATCCCATAACCCTTATATCTTCTAATTTAAGCTGAATTTTACGTTCCCCTTGGAAGTAATTATCTCCCACGGTAAAGGCGACGTCATGGATTTCTCCCGGGGTTATTTGAGTTATCCAGTCGCCTTTAAAAAACCCGACTAATTCTACCACCTGATCATCTTTGGAGCCGGTAAGACGAAAATGATCACCACTTTGGCCCATCGGTTGTACACTCAATATTTGCAGCCCCTCAATACCCAAAATAGGTTTTTGGTGGCCCATACCAAAAGGGGCCAAACGGTTCAGAAAATCTACGAGTTCCATATTTAATACTTCAATATTCACGAGCGCCGCCAGAGATAATGCCGCTTTTTCTATATTTTGAGCGGCAAAATAATCCTTTAATCTTTGTTCCAAAGTTCTCAAGTTCGAAAGTTTACAGGTAAACCCCGCGGCTCCAGCATGGCCTCCATATTGCAATAATAAATCTTCGTTCGCCCTCAAAGCTTCGATCATACTAAAACCCTCCGGAGCCCGACAACTCCCCGAAACTAAATATTCATCCACCTGACGAACCGCCAATACGGGTTGGGTATATTTTTCGGAAATTCGAGAAGCCACCAGTCCCAAAATCCCTTGCCGCCAGTGAGGTGCAAAGACAATCTGGCATGCAGCCGTTTCATCCACCTGTTCCAAAGCTTCCTGGAGCGTTTGATCGGTGAGTACTTTGCGCTTTTCGTTGAGATTGTGGAGATATCCCCAGCGAGCATCGATCTTGGAAGGTTCTCCCAAGAAAAGCTGTGTAGCCATCATCACATCCCCGAGTCTGGAGGCAGCATTGATCCGAGGTGCCAGATGAAAAGCCACTGTTTCTTCGTTGATAGCATCGGGGTCTATTTCCTGTTCGATAAAAAAACTCCGCAGCCCCTCCCAACCGGTATCTTTTAAAGCTTCAAGCCCTAGTTTTGCAATGATTCGACTCTCGCCTCGTAGCGGCACACAATCCGCGATAATCCCCATAGCCGCCATCTCGAGATAGGGCTCCAACTCACAAGGATCTAAAAGCGCTTGGACTAATTTGAGCGCAATACCGGCCCCTGAGAGATTCTGGTCAGGATAGGCACAGTGATCGAGCAGTGGATTGACTACGGCCAATGCCTCACGGGGAAACCTTTTGGGATCAGGATCATGGTGATCGGTCACGATGACTTCAAGTCCTTTCGAAACCGCGTAAGCCACTTCCTCATGATCATTGATCCCACAATCGCAGGTGATGAGCAGTCCTACTTGTTTTTCGACAATTTCATCAATGATTTCTTTTTTGAGCCCATGGGAATGGCTGGTTCGATCGGGAATCCGATAAGAAACTACCGCTCCAAGTTGGGTCAAAGCCTGCACCAAGATAATCGTCGAAGTCACCCCATCCGTATCAAAATCTCCATAGATCATGATCCGTTTTGATTTTTGATCTTTGATATTTGATATTTGGGGAAGGTATTCCCGTATTTTCGCCACAGCTTTGTCCATCCCCGACATCAAAAAAGGATCATGGAGGTGCTGAATTTCAGGATCCAAAAAGACTTGGTCAATAGCTGAAAGCGGAACCTCAAAACTTTCAATCAAAGCTTTTTTCAAAGATTCCAG
>DATDAE010000030.1:0-5349 GCA_036525565.1 Candidatus Altimarinota bacterium | reverse complement strand
ATTAAACCCACCCCCAGCCCCTCCCTTGTCAGGGAGGGGGGCAGTTTTGATCTTTCGTTCAAGAATTTTTTTGACCTTTTCAATATCATTCATTACTTGCTCGTTTGTAAATCGAAGGAATTGAATACCGTATTTCCCCTCCAAAATAAGCATTCTTTCTTCATCATAGGCTTCCTGTTGATCATGAATGTCACCATCAACTTCAATGGCGAGTTTTAATTCGGCGCAATAGAAATCCACAATAAACTGATCTAACGGTTTTTGTCTCCAAAACTTAAAACCTAATGTGCGATTCCTACATAAGGTCTTCCACATTTTCTTCTCAGCTGGGGTTGGGGTTTTACGCATTGCTCTGGCACGTTCTTTCAAAGCTTGGTTATAAGGCAAAAAAGTTATGTAATTCATGATTTTTAATTTAGGAGCGGTTGATCTCCCCTCCCTGACAAGGGAGGGGCTGGGGGGTGGGTTTAATTAAGTGAGATATTTAAAACTAGCACAAAACCAAATCTTGAAAACTTGAAATCTTCATGAAGATTTCATAAAAACCACTTCCCAAAATCAGGAATTTCCTTATATTCGGACGTACCCCAGAAGCCTATGTCCACACCGGTACAAAAACAATATTGGGAGCTCAAAAAGCAAAACCCTGAAGCGATGCTTTTCTTTCGCCTGGGTGATTTTTATGAACTGTTTTATGAGGATGCGCAAATAGCTTCAAAGCTGCTTGGCATCGCTTTGACCGCGAGACACAAAGGGACCGAAAACGAGATGCCGATGTGTGGATTTCCGCATCATGCGCATAGTGAATATCTAGAAAAATTAGTCGAACACGGCTACAAAGTCGCCATTGCCGAACAAAAAGAGGCCGATGATGGGAAAATTAGTCGTTATATTGATCGAGTGATCACCCCTGGGACGACCCTCGAGCATGGCAATCTCGATCCAAATCGCAATAACTATCTGATGAGTTTGGGTCGAAGCAAAGATCAAAAGCATCTTGCTTTGGCTTATTGTGATCTTTCCACGGGAGAATTTCGGACCGCAAGTTTTGGTGATCCTGGGGCTTTTTGGGAAGAAGTACATCGTGTCGGGGCCAAAGAAATATTACTCCCCCAGAGTCTTTTCTCGGATGAGACTTTTTATAATTATTGTCCCCGCGTCCACATAACCCCCCAAGATGCAACCAAGCTGAAACATATCGAAGCGGTATTAGCCAAACATTTTAGCGTGAAGTCTTTGGAAGCTTTTGGTCTGACTGGGGTTCCCGAGTTGATCAATGTGGTTGGCATGGTGATAACCTATCTAGACGAAACCCAAAAAACGCAGCTCACGCATCTCAAAAAAGTAACCAGATATTCTCTGGATGATTATATGCTCCTTGATCAACAAACGTACCAGCATTTGGAAATCTTCCAGCCCAATTATACCATGCAAAAAGGAGGCACTCTTGCTAGTGTTTTTGAGAAATCACTCACCCCTATGGGGGGACGCCGGCTTCATCAATATTTGGCTAGACCTCTCATAAACTTGAAAAAGATTCAACATCGCCAAGAGGGCGTGAGAACCTTTGTGGAAAACTATGACCTCAAGACTTCCCTCAAACAAAACCTCAAAGCCATACCAGACCTCGAGAGACTGCTCGCCAGAATGGTCACCGGCCGTGGAAATGCTCGTGATATGGTCATGCTCCGAGAAGGTTTAAAGCCTTTTCAAGAAATTACAATAATATTGCAAAAATCAGATTCAGATATCATAAATAAAAAGGCAAAGTGTTTTGAAGGATTTGAGAATTTGCAGAAAAAATTGAAAGAACAGCTTCTGGACAATCCCCCCCTCGAGGTCACTCAAGGCGGCATGTTTTGCTCAGGAGTTAATGCCAAGCTCGATGCCCTTCGCAATCTCACCAAAGATGCCGATGCCTGGTTGGATGAATTTTTGGCCAAAGAAAAAGCTCGCAGTGGTATCAACAACGTGCGGATTAAATATTCCAAAAATTTTGGATTTTGTTTAGAGGTTTCTACCGCGCAAAGTCAGGCCGCTCCGGAGAATTGGATTCGTCGTCAGACGCTCGTCAATGCCGAGCGGTTTACCACCCCAGAACTCGCAGAATATGAATCAAAAGTCCTTTCGAGCCAAGGGGAGTCGTATGCTTTGGAGCATGAATTATTTCTCACATTGCGGGACGAAGTTTTGTCTTATGCCGAACCTTTGCAACTCGCCGCTCAAGCGATCGGTGACATAGATGCGATGCTTACGCTCGCACGAACCGCGGACAAAAATCGTTGGACCGCGCCTGTGTTTTCGGGCGAAAAAGGCTCCCTCCAAGTTTTGAACGGGAGACATCCTGTTGTAGAAAGTCTTTCGGGAGAACCCTTTATTGCCAATGATCTGGTGATGGAAAAGGGGTCTTTATTGCACATCATCACCGGCCCAAATATGGCTGGAAAATCCACCTTCCTCCGTCAAAATGCCGTCATCGTTTTCTTGGCGCAAACAGGGTCATATGTTCCTGCGGAAAAAGTCACGATGCCCGTCTTTGATCGTATCTTTACCAGGGTTGGGGCTTCGGACCATTTAGCAGGAGGTAAGTCGACTTTCTACATGGAAATGTCAGAAACCGCCCATATATTGCATCACGTGACCGATCGGAGTTTTGTGATTTTGGATGAGTTGGGACGAGGCACTTCGACCTTTGATGGGCTCTCTTTGGCATGGGCGATCACGCAGTATCTACACGATGCCGTAGATTGTAAAACCTTGCTGGCGACCCATTATCATGAGCTTATTGATTTGGGAGAAACCCTCAAAAATGCGAAAAATTATCACGTATCGGTCGCTCAAAACAAAGACGGTATTATCTTCCTACGAAAAATCGAACCAGGCGGGATTGCGGATTCTTTTGGGATTGAAGTGGCCAAATCAGCCGGGATACCCAGAGCCGTCATCGAGCAGGCTCGACAAGTCTTGGTCAAGCTTGAGTCAGAAGATTTATTGGGGCAACCGACTTTATTTAATTTGCCTTTGCAAAACAGCAGAGTTAATCCTGAGCCTCAAAAAGAAACGTCTGAAGTAGAAGCCAAACTAAAAACCATAGACCCAGATCACCTGGCACCGAAAGAGGCGCTTGAATTGATTTATGAACTCAAAGCTTTATCTCAAGATTAATCTTGGTCGCTAGGGGATAAAGAAAAATATGGGCCCAAATTCTTGTATCATATCGCCAAATACTGAGAAAAAGATATCATTGTTATCATAACCAATACTACTTTCCCCGCTGTCATTATAGTCTCCATCCCCACTGAAATCAGCATCACCATCATATACTTGTCCTGTTATGAGAACTCGATCGAAACTATCAACAGCAATATCGAGCCCCCTATCAACATTGGTACTTCCTAGTCGTTTAGCATATTGCCAGTTACCAGTGCTATCAAATACGGAAAAAAAGGCATCATCATATGCATATCCCGTGGCATCTTCAGCGCCTCCATCGGTCGAATCACCATCACCATTGAGGTCAGCATTAGAATAAACAGTACCCGTAACAATAATTTGCCCATTGCTATCGGTAACAACAGCCTTAGCATTATCACTCCCAGTACCGCCTAAGCGTTTAGCCCATTGGAAATTTCCAGAACTATCGAAAATCGAAATAAAAGCATCCGTGACTCCGGAATTCCCATACCGGCTTTCACCGCTGTCATCATAGTCTCCATCACTATTTAGATCGGTGTGACTCTTACTAGATCCTACTACAATAATACGGTTATTATTGTCGGTAGTTACCCCCAAAATAATATCGGCCGTTGGCCCGCCTAAACGTTTGGCAAATACCCAATTTCCAGCACTATCAAAAACCGAAAAGAAAGCATCGTTGTCTGAGTAGATTCCTCGATCCTCCGCTCCACCATCGGTACTATCTCCATCTCCATTTATGTCAGATTCCCAAGCTACCATCCCTGAAACGATAATCCGATCATTACTATCAGTTGTGACTCTATAGGCTCTGTCAGTAACAGTTCCGCCTAAACGTTTGGCAAATACCCAATTTCCGGCACTATCAAAAACCGAAAAGAAAGCATCGTAGTCACCATATCCCGTAGCACTTTCAGCGCCTCCGCCAGTAGCATCGCCATCCCCATCGAGATCAGCATCACCTTTGGTGCTTCCACATACAATGATACGATTATTACTATCGGTAGTAACACTGTATCCATAATCAGTAAAAGTTCCGCCTAAACGTTTGGCAAATACCCAATTTCCGGCACTATCAAAAACCGAAAAGAAAGCATCGTAGGTTCCATATCCCGTAGCACTTTCACCTGGATCATTATAGTCACCATCACCGCTCAGGTCAGCATCGCCATCGACAAATCCACTTATAATAATACGGTTATTACTATCGGTAGTGACTTCATACCCCGAATCCCAACCTACGCCTCCTAGTCGTTTAGCAAATTGAAAAGTTCCAGAAGCATTGAAGACGGAAAAAAAGGGATCATAATATCCATATCCTGCAGCATTCTCGGGTCCTCCATCAGCGGAATCACCATCACCATTTAGATCAGCATTGAGACCCTGGGTAGCACCGACCCAATCACCTACAAAACCACTGACTATAATTCGATCATTATTATCCGCGGTAATGCCGTATGCGTAGTCATATCCAGTTCCGCCCAATCTTTTGGCAAACACAAAATCTCCCGTATCATTGTGGGCGGAAGCCCTCCGGTCTCCGAATTTAAAACGTAGGTTATGACTTCCTTCTTCTGTAATCAGGTATCGTACTGTACTGATTCCTGGACAAGTATAGTCAGCAAGAACGATGACATTTGGGAGGAGTTCGAGTGGCTCTAGTTTTTCCTCTCCACACGAAAGCGAATCAAACGTTATATCTTCATCTGTATTTTTATCATTAGGAAGAATATTGAGATCAGCTTTCCCATTGGTCTGGAATCGCACTTCCCAGAGGGTTTCTTTGGGGGGATGAAGTTCGGGATCAAGTATCGTGAGGGTTACCGATTCTGGGTTGGAAGCTTCATGCTTTTCTATTGGTATTACTTTGGAACACCCACCCAAAAGCAGCCCCAAGATGAGGACAACTTTGAGAGAGGCATTTTTCTTAAACATGAGTATTTTTAAAACAAAGCTTTGGAGGCTAGCTTGGATCAAAGTTGAGCATGGGGGAACAGAAGTATCTACTGGAAGGGGCACTTCGATACACACAGGAAATGATATCTACATATCCGCTGGTTCCAGTCAGGGTTGGTGCACTGCCTCCAGACCATCTGATCTCACTATCCCAAGCGGTGATGGTCGCCGTCCCATTATGGATAATCGAAAGCACAA
>DATDAE010000029.1:0-4556 GCA_036525565.1 Candidatus Altimarinota bacterium | reverse complement strand
GATCGCAACAAGGATAAACTTCTCCCAGCGCAAACGCTGATGAACGGGTCAAATAGTCTTCATATTCGCAATCCATCATATCGTCTGGGTAGTGTGTTTTGAGGTAAGCGAAGGTATCACGGTTGTTCTTGCCCGTGATATTATGCTGATCTTGCACCGTCATATGAGGGGTAAATTGCTCGTAAAAGAGATGACTTTTTTGGTGCCAATAATTTTCAGAGTCGATAATCACCCCGTCCATATCCCAGAGAATAGCTTTGATGTGTGGGGGGATTTTCATATTTGAGATAGGATTTACTTCACCGTCACACTTTTCGCCAAATTCCGTGGCATGTCAGGGTTGATTCCTTTCATCTTCCCGAGATAGTAGGACAAAATCTGCACCGGGATAATCGCCGAAATAGCCTGGGCTCCATCGCAGTCAGGCGCATGCAACCAATCATCAAAAACCTCATTGGTTTCTGGCGCTACCCCTATGATGTGAGCCCCTCTGGATTTGAGCTCTATGGCATTGGAGAGGGTTTCTTGGTCATCTCCTAGTACGAGACAAGGCACGCCTTTCTCGATCAAAGCAATCGGGCCATGCTTGAGTTCGCCCGCGGCAAATCCTTGAGCATGTATATAGGATACCTCTTGGATTTTTATAGCCGATTCCAACGCCATGGGATACAGACTCTTTCGCCCAATGATAAACAGATTGTTTTTATTCAAAAGCTTTTCGGCTACTTTCCGCACATAGTGTTCATATCTAGGATTGAGTAGGTCATTGATGCTTGAAGCCGTTCCTGAAAGGATTTCTCGACCGATATTGATCGAGCCGTTGTCGGCATGTGCCAACAAAAACAAAAGAGCCAACTGTGAGGTAGCCGCTTTGGTAGAGGCGACGGCTTTTTCAGGTCCCGCATTGAGCGGCAAATGAACATCCGCCATTCTGGCCATAGAAGAACTTTCGACGTTAGTAAGGGCCAAAACTTTGGCACCTTTTTTCGCAGAACGTTCGAGAATTTCGAGTACGTCTGCGGTTTCTCCAGACTGCGAGACCGCGATGACGGCTGTTTTTTTATGTACAAAGCGCTCAAAAGTCGTCATCTCCGAAGCCGGAACCACGTTGATCTTTCTTCCTGAAATATCAGCGAAATAATATTCGGCTGCCATAGCCATCTTGTGGGCGGTACCACAAGCTATAAAATAAGCTCCATTGGTAGATTTTAAGAGTTCCACCGCCCGCTCGAGCTGGAGATCGCTATGATTTATAGATTGGTAAATGGTTTCTTTTTGGTCAAAAATCTCCTTGATCATAAAATGTTCGTAGGTACCCTTGCTCGCTTCTTCGGCTTTCCAGGCAACTTTTATATCTCGCTTGACGAGGGGTTCTAACGTGTTGAGATCGTGAAACTGCGCGGTGTTTCCGTTTATAAATACCACTTCATCGTCATCCAAATAATTGACCACATTGGTATGATCCAGCAAAGCTGGGATATCAGAAGCGATAAAGGTCCCTGTCTCTGTTCTCCCAATAATCAGGGGTGATCCTCGCCTGGCGGCAAAAATACCATCAAGACCCTCTATGATGACCAAGATTGAAAAACGACCTTTTATAATATTGGCTGATTCTTTGATCGCCTCCAGTGGCGCCAAACCATCTTTTAGAAAATTACTCAGCAAGCACGCGATGACTTCTGTATCGGTTTCAGAGCTAAATGTTTCGCCTTTCTTTTCAAAAGATTTTTTGACCGAAGCATAATTCTCAAAAATACCATTGTGCACCAGCGTCACTTTCCCAAATCGATGGGGGTGCGCATTGGCTTTGGTGACCCCTCCGTGGGTAGCCCATCTCGTGTGGCCCACGGCCTCAATGCCGGCCTTAAACTTACAATTAACGGTTCCAATTCTACCGACATCTTTATCGACCAAAAGCTTTCCTGAATCTTTCGCTCTTACCGCTATACCCCAGGAATCATACCCTCTGTATTCGAGTTTTTTGAGCCCCTCAAGTACGATGGCACCGGCTTTGTCGCTGACCCCTGAAACCGCAAATATTCCACACATTTAGATAATAACTTTAGAAAACAATAGGGAGCCTTTTGGCACCTACTTTCACTCTAATCGAGCCCCAAAGTCCCGTCAATGTTATTTGACTTTAATAAAACTCATTTGACAAAGACTTGATTATAGCTAGATTCTCCGCGTATTAGGAGGGGGATGATTATTGGTTTCACTCACTCTTTACACGTAATTTATATGCTTCTTAAGCCAAAACCAACATGTTAGTTATTCGTTTAGCCCGACACGGTCGGAAAAAAATCGCTTTTTATCATTTAGTCGTAGCCGAGAAATCTCAGCCAGTAAAAAAGAAATTTATCGCAAAATTGGGCTACTATGATCCCCTGGCCAATGAAGGTAAAGGTTCGCTTGTTTTTGATGAAGCCCTTGCCGAAAAGTATATCGATAATGGAGCTCAAGTATCACAAACCGCCGCACGCCTCCTCACAAAATCTGGTTTCAAAAAAGCCGGAAAATTTGTACAAGCTCGGGTAAGCAAGCCAAAGAAAGAAGCGCCTAAGCCTGAAGTCAAAGAAGAAGAAGAAACACCAATCGAAAACCAAGAAAAGACTTCTAAAAACACAGAAGACGAAAACAAAACTGAGGCTGCATAAGCCTCTCCTTTCTGTTTAACTTCTCATTTACCTACCTCCCTATGACTGACTCTCAGAAACAAGCTTGTGAATTTGTTCGCTATGTTTTAGAGCAAATTTGCAACGACAAGGATCAAATTCGTGTGGAACCTATCGAAAAAGAACACGAAATCATTATTCAAGGATACGTCACCGAAGAAGACATGGGACGTGCTGTTGGAAAAGAAGGCAAAACCATCGGCGCCCTCCGTACCCTAGTCCGAATCATCGGTGCTAGAGGCGAAGAACGTTTCTACTTGAAAATTGAAGCTACATCGTAGATAATCACTCCCGCTATGGAGGATATCAAAGTTATTAAACCTGTTAGGCGGCTCGACCAAGAGTCGCCCTCTACCGCTGAAGAGCTTTCAGCCCAGCAAACCGCGCCTACGCCTGGGGCTTGGCGAGGTGCCGAGACCGTCTACACGCCCGACTTGGGGCTTATGGACTTGATCCAGATGGCGGTTGTCTATGCTTTTATTGTAGCCGCCGCGCTTTCTGCGGTCTTTATTTTTGTGGGCGGCATCTCTTTTATCCTTTCGGGGGGAAATGATGACAAGATCCGTCAGGCTATTAACACGATCCGATATTCTATCATCGGTCTGGTGGTAGTGATTTTGAGTTTTACGTTTGTGACGATCATCGGGAGGATGTTTGGGCTCAATTTTCTCGACTACCTCAAATACTCTGAAATCAAAAATGCGATCAACCGTCTTGTCCAGACGGGCGATCAGCCAGTGAATGCTTTTGAGATTCAACGGTAAGTACATTACAAATATCAAACCAAATGTTTTTGATATTTGTTTTTTGTTATTTGCTATTTGTCTTGAGCTTTTCTCCCAAAGCCTTCGCCTCTTCCAATCGTTTTTGCTGTACCTTGGTTTTTTCAAGCGATTGGATCATGAGATTGAGCTCCTTTTGAATATTTTCCAAAGAAGGATTTTCTTCTTGCATTTTGTTTTCATAATCCATAGCCCAAGCTTGAAGCTCTAAAATTGATTCGTGCTCAAGATCTGGACCTTTCACCAAGCTTTGAAAAAAGGTTTTTGGCTTACCCGTCAAGAGTTGCCATACCTTTTCATAATGGGTTTCATGCCCCCTAAATACGGACTCCAAAGCTTCCCAATGACTAAACATAAATCCCAAAAATTGCTCCTCTTTTGTGTAAGTTTTTATCACTGATTCTTTGGGTTTGAGGCTGGAGGGGTTTGGTTTTTTGTAGTCATTCTGATATTTTTCAAATTCTAAATCGATCACAGATTTTGACATTTTGAGGCCTTCGGCCAAGGCCGAGAGAAAATAATCTCTCTCCATTGGACGCGGACAAACATTGAGGAAATAGAAAAACTGCATCAGTATCTTTTTGCGCCCTTCTACTCCCTGGGCTATAAATTTATCAAGCAATTTTTCGAGTAAAAATTCTAAAGCATTTTTGGGTTTCTTGAGCTGATCTCCGATAAGACTCGTCTCATGGTTTTGAAGAAATTCATCAATATCCTTCCCTTCATCAAAGACTAGAATAAAGGGGTTAAGATCCATCATCAGAACCATTTCCATAGCTCTCAAGGTGGCTTTTTTACCAGCTAAATCCGTATCAAAAGCCAGGATAATATTGGGCGTTAGTCGTTTGATAGTTCTCAAGTGGTCTTCGGTGAGGGCGGTTCCACAAGTCGCCACCGTCTGCTCGAATCCTTTTTCGTGCATGGTTACCACATCGAAATTGCCTTCTACGAAGATAACCTGATCGTGCTCTCGTATTTTTTTACGAGCTTGATAAAGGCCAAAAAGGGTAGCTGACTTATGATAAACGGGATTTTCTGGGGAGTTAATATACTTGCCAACCTTCTCTCGGCCTAAAATATCACGACCAGAAAAAGCTAC
>DATDAE010000028.1:0-4243 GCA_036525565.1 Candidatus Altimarinota bacterium | reverse complement strand
CATTTCCGACGATATATCTTTCGCTCATTTCTCCACGCGAGTCGCCTTCTTTGTCTTTCCTCTGGACACAAAGTGGGTTCTGGGACGCCCATCTTTTCATAAAACTTCAAATCATCATCGGTGATGATAAATTCCCTCCCTGAAATTGCACAAACTTTAGTAATCATTTTCGAGCGGAATATAACACACAAGATCATTGTGAGTCGAGAAATCTCCCTTGCTGCACTGTCACCCTGAATTTATTTCAGGGTCTTGCATCAAAATTTAAATATTTAAAAGGAATTCAAGATGCTGAAACAAGTTCAGCATGACACTAAGGAAGATCTCTCCGTTCACATAGTTATTAAGTTTTAAATTCCAGTCGAGAATGACTATCAATCCACCACTTTTTGAAAACATGTCTCACACAAAACTTTTTCAGGGCGATCTGGGCTATGCGTAGTCTGGACCGCACACCCACAATCTCCACATACTCGATCATACAGCACTCGTGGATTTCTCAAAGCTACACGAGCCAAATGCCGTACCTCCGGATGCACCGTGGGCGTAGGAAGTCCCATGTCTTTATAAAACTTTTCATCGACTTTTTGCACTTTAAAGGGGCGCTCCGCTCCCGCGTCCAGAGCATCATCCCACCGGAATCCACGCTTCAAAGCCTCCTCTTTGGTCAATGGGAAATTATCCATGGCCATCGTCTCATTGTAGGCAAAAGGACTGAGCGAAAACGGGAAATACTCTCCCCACTCTCGTCGTTGATGATTTCGTTGCTCCGATCCGCTTTGCGGATCTTCGCTTACCTCATCACCTCCTCCTCTCCCCACGAAACCTTCGGTTTTGCGGGGTCCCCCCATGTGCTCGATAATCTTGGGTACTAGGGCCTTATATTCGCTTTCTGAATATTGTTTATTGAGGATGCAAAACTTTTTATGATGCAATCCCACACACCCAAAGCAGTCTTCGCAGTACGGGGCAAAATAACAGTAATCTAAATTCACCGAACGCCCCAATTCATGAGTACAAAATCGACAATTATACGGTCCATATCCCATACAATAACACTCATACAGCAATTCCGCGTCGTCCCCTACCTCGGTACAATCCATACAACTTTTCGCGGTATCAAAACCTTGAGTGACATACTTACAATCCCACTGCTTCCGACAATCAAAACAATACTGGGCATTTTTACAATGGGTGAGATAGTTTCCCAAACAGTCTTCATTTTGAACGCCCTCCATGTAGCGAACCGGATATTTTTTAGCATGCTCCACAAAATGACTACGAAGCCCTTTAAGACCTTTCTCAGTTTTAAGATCCAAAGCCGCTAATTTCGCTTTATACGCCTCCTCGGTCAACTTCTCATTCATAAAGTAAAACTCTTTATTCCGCAGATTCACACTCCCAAAACAGTTTTTACACCCGATACAATTTTTCAAAAACTGGCTATCGGCACAGTTTTCACAATTCTGCAGAAATCGTCCATTGTAGCACTTCGCACAATCAACGCATTCGTAGCAAAGTTCTGAGTCTTCGAGTCGATAACAATCTTGGCAGTTCTGACAATTATTGAGTGAATAGGCGTATGAACAATCCCAGTTTTTATCCGAATCAAAGATCAGATAACAGTTCTTATTTTTCCCCGCGTAGTTCGTGTATTCGGCATTTTCATCGTATTCAGGACTTCTCTGTAGCGCTGGCCTGGGAGCGACTTGCATCAAGGCTTCGAACTGCTCAAAGAACGGACGAGAGAAATCAAAATCCCGACCCGTCGCATTTTGGTCCCACTTGTCAGAGAAGAAGTGATGCACATCATAGACTGGAAATACTGAGTCAGCATCAAAGTTACTGATGATGTCTTTACCGGTCCCTGAGCACTTTCGCTTCTTGAGATTGCGCTGATTACTCCAGACCATCCGCCTTCGAGCTCGCTCATCTGGACAAAGCGTGGGAAGTGGTACCCCCATGGTTTGATAATAAGCTTTATCTTCATCGGTAATGGTAAAGGTTTGTCCGGAGATGGCGCAGGTGAGAGTCATCATAATGGAAATTAACAATGTATGCCTATAATAACCTTTCATTTAAAACTGTCAACAACTCAAAACAATCCAGTAATAATACTTGAAAATACCTTTATTTAAAGATATAATCAGTATGTCAAAAATTTTTGACAACAGAATCCATTGTCACCCTGAATTCATTTCAGGGTCTTGCAACACAATTCGAAACCTTAAATTATCATTCAAGATCCCGAAACAAGTTCGGGATGACAAAACAATATGTCTTCCCTCCAAAAACTCGGCCTCAATCCCAAAGAAGAGCAAGTCTATCTCGCCTGTCTCCAACTCGGAGAGTCCTCTGCCTCGATCATAGCCGCAAGAGCCAAGATAAAACGCCCTAATGCTTATGTGATTTTGGAGAAACTGATGGAACGCGGTTTTGTCTCCTTTGGAAGCAAATATGGAACCAAAACTTTTATTGCGCTTCCCCCCAAAGACCTACTCAATGTCCTACAAAGAGAGCAACAAAAACTTTCTCAAAATATTGATCAATTCGCCGAAAGCATTCCCGAGCTTGAAGCTCTTACTCCGGCTTTTGGAGTAAAACCTTCTATAAGATTTTACCAAGGATCTGAGGCTATGGACCAGCTCTATCATGGCCAAATGCAGTCCAAAAATTGGTTTGGTTTTGTCGACACCCCGGCGCTCATCCGCTCCTTTGGCGAAGACTATTTTTGGAAGATCTGTGAAGGCGCCCATCTCGCAGGCGTGAAAGCCCAAGACCTTTTGACGGATTGCCCTATGGCGAGGAAAGTCCAAAAAGCCTTTGGCAACTCTAGCTACCAGATCAAAATCATCAAACACCCGCCACTAGAATCTGATATCCTGATCTTTGAAGATCGATTTTTTCTCGTTTCCTACCAGGAGGGCATGCACCTCCTGATCGTCGAAAATAAACCCATGCGTGATATGCAATACACCATGTGGAAAGGATTATGGGATAGTTGCTAGATTCAATATTCAACACTTCAATAATCAATATTCACGTTCTCACTTTCACCTCACAATATATTCCGGTGCTCATGAATATTGAAGCCTGAAGTCTGAATATTGTTACCAAACATTATCCTCACTCTCATCAGTCGGTTCCCAACCATCTCCGTCGTCTCCATCCTCATTATCATCTCCATCATCGTCATCATGAGGACCTTGAAAAGCAAAAGCCAAACCAGAAAACGAATACAAAAGAAGCCAAACAAGTTTTTCCATGATTTTAAAAAAGTTAATCAACTATCGGTGCCCTATTGTAATCAGATAGAAAATTTTGCAAGTTATTTTTTGACCCCCAAAAGAATCTCATAAAAATTGTATAATCCCCGCTTCCTCTTATAATCTAAACAACTTGGGAACTTGAACACTTGGGAACTTGTGAATTAATTCTTAAGTCCCTGAGTTCCTAAGTTCTTAAGACAATTTACATGGATTTTTCTCTCCCTCGCTCAAACGAACCTCTCGGGTCTGCCCGAGTCGAATTTCTCCAAGCCTTTAGACAAAGCTGCGCCTCAAGCATCCTCCAAATGCTCCGCACTTCTCAATCCGGACATCCGGGTGGGAGTTTATCATGCCTGGATTATCTCGCCGTGCTTTATGCTTTCCGGCTCACTAAAACGAATGAGAAAATCGTGGTTTCCAATGGCCATATCTCTCCGGGAGTTTATAGCGTTTTAGCCGAATGCGGGGTGATCGACCATGAGGAAGTTTGTAATAATTTCAGACAGATTGGATCGGTCTACGAAGGCCACGTAACGCGCCATATTCCGGGCATTTATTTTGGGACCGGGCCCTTAGGGGTGGGGACGAGTGCGGCCGCGGGTTTTGCATGGGCCCAAAAGGCTCAACTTAAGAACTTCGGAACTCAGGAACTTAGGAACGATGCTTCTAGCCATTCACAAGTTCTCAAGTCCTCAAGTTCTCAAGTTTTCCCAAAGGTCTTCGGCCTCCTGGGCGATGGAGAAGCGCAAGAAGGTCAAGTCCATGAGATGGCCCTCTTTGCCGCCAAAGAAAAACTGAGCAACTTGATCATGTTTTGTGATTACAACCAAGTCCAGCTCACCGACAGCTTGGCCAAAATTATGCCGATCGATGTCGCAGCCATCTTTAAGGCTCATAACTGGGAAGTCTATGAAATAGATGGTCATGACCATGAACTCATCTGGGCCACTATCAACAAAGCTTGTACGTCTGAT
>DATDAE010000027.1:0-2321 GCA_036525565.1 Candidatus Altimarinota bacterium | reverse complement strand
CCATCCAGATACTGAACCTCCGCCTCAAGAGCCTCTACAAAACTAAAATCAAATGATTCTCGACTTGATCGAAGCTCACAAATGATTTTCCCCTGGTATTCCAGACAAAGCATCGCTACATCGACCCCCTCGACAAAGCGTAAGATCGTACGAGCCACATCATCCAGATCCGCAATATCACCTCCCAACGTATCAAAATCTGATTCTACTACCCGTCCCCAAGCCAATTTATAATGCGTATCAAGACTGACCGATTGGAGGACTTTACCCCAAAGTTTGAGCGTCAAAAATGATTTTTGTTTGAACACATATTCGATAACATCCGATTGAGCGGCACCTTTTTCTTGCAAGGCTGCGGCCATTTCAAACCCGGCTCCATTGACGTGATTATTGAGAAAGCTTTCGGTCGAAGCCAAAAGCCCTGTCAAAAGAACGGTTGAAAGCTCATGGCTGTATTTTTCGAGACGATCATATTCTAAATATTCATACAGAATTTCACTTATGGCTGATTTTCCAGGATAACAAAGATTGAGTTTTCCGACATGATCATAAGCCGGATGAATCGAGAAATTGATCAACGGCATATCGCTAAACAGATAGGGATGCTGTTGGAAAAGCTCCCCCAAATGCTCAAGACTTGGGACATCAAATCCCATCACCGTATCAAATTTCCCAACACTTTGCCGAAAAGACACATCTTTTGAAGTAAATTGACCGTCTTTGGGCGTCACCAGAATATCCAGTGATCGTTCTTCTTTCGTATATTTCACCCGCTCTACATCGACTTTATCGGTACGCAAAGAAATGATAAAATCACCATCTGGAAGTATTTCTTTTACCGCCGCATTTTTGATATTGAGAAACTCTAGTTGTCGGGGAATCTCATCTTCACATACGGCCAAAACTTCTTTTTCTTTGGATTCCAGATAGAGTTTCATCCCAATCATCGCAGACCAAGCATCCACCGAAGCCTTCTTGGGCAGAACGAGGAGTACTCGTTCGGCTTTTCGTATATAGCCTTGCAAAGAGTCAAATAAGGAATTTGTCATGTAATAAGGTAGATCTAATAATCTCTAATAAACTATTATAAAATAATTTATACATTTTGTAAAGTCTTTTCATCTCCTTTCGTCCTCCTCTGACTTGATCAGAGGATTCAGTTTTACAAATCTAGATTCCCCGGTCAAGCCGAGGAATGACAACAAGAGCTTGTACTCCAAAAAAGATTGATTACAATTTTCACCACATGCTTGACCTCAAAGATATCCGAACCCGACCAGAATTTTATGAGATAGCCCTCGCCCGAAAAGGCGTAAAAGGGGAAATCATCGAAGATATTTTGAAGCTCGATGAAAAACGACGATCGCTCCAACAAAACACGGATAGTCTCAAGGCCAGACAAAACGAAGTTTCAAAAAAAGTACCACAACTCCAAGGTGATGAAAAAGCGCAAATTCTCGAAGAAATGAAAGCCCTTTCCAATGAAAAAAAGGCCCTCGAAGAACAATCTGAAATCGTCGAATCAGAACTCACGGGTCTCCTTGAAAGCCTCCCCAACCCCCCTCACCCAGAGGCACCCGATGGAGCGAGTGACGAGGAAAACGTTGTTCTACGAATGGTCGGTGAAAAACCCAATTTTGATTTCAAACCACTCGAACACTGGGAACTGGGTGAATCTCTGGGGCTGATCGATACCGAACGCTCCGCCAAAGTTTCCGGGAGTCGATTTTATTATCTCCGAGAAGAACTCGCCATCCTGCAACAAGCTTTGATGTTTTGGGCTTTCCGAGAAGTCCAAAAAAAAGGTTACAGTCCTACTATCCCACCTTTTCTTACGAGAAAAGAAGCGATCTACGGAACCGGTTATCTCAGCAAAGATGAAAACTACGTCGTCAATCCTGGCGAAGATGATTTGTATTTGATCGGGACTTCAGAAGTACCAATGAGTAGTTTTTATGCGGGGGAAATCCTAGAAGAAAGTGAGATGCCACAGCGATTTGTATCCTATTCTCCCTGTTTTCGGAGAGAAGCTGGAACCTATGGTAAAGATGCCAAAGGTATTTTCCGAGTCCACCAGTTTGAAAAAATTGAGATGGTGGTCTTTTGCCTCCCCGAAGACTCACAAGCTATCCATGAAGAAATCCGAGAAATCGAAGAATATTTACTCCAACAACTCGAAATCCCCTACCAGGTCGTCAATGTCTGCTGTGGAGATCTCGGGAATTCTGCTACCAAAAAGTATGACTTAGAAGCTTGGCTTCCTGGCCAAAATCAATTTCGGGAGATGACCTCTACCTCCATCTGTACTGATTTTCAATCCC
>DATDAE010000026.1:0-9293 GCA_036525565.1 Candidatus Altimarinota bacterium | reverse complement strand
ACCAAATTCAAGCACTCACAGGCAAGCTAAAAGCTGATCTAGGCGACTTTGATGAAATATCTTATCGAAAGGTCGATGCGACGATTGGCGCGAGCTTTAAAAAGAAATCACTCATGGCCCTTCTCTTGGCCTTGGGCGGGATCATTCTTTTCGTGGCTTTCTCTTTCCGTCACATCCCATCCTCGGTCAATCCTTGGCGATTTGGAGCCGTGGCCATCATCGCACTCTTTCACGATGTGGTGATTGTCGCTGGTATCTTTACCATCCTTGGTAAAACCATGGGCGCCGAACTTGATCTAACCTTTGTGACCGCCTTGCTCGCAACCCTGGGATTCTCGGTCAATGATACGATTGTGATCTTGGATCGAGTACGAGAAAATATTCGTACGCAAAAACCATCCGAAACCTTCGAAGATACCATTGAAAAATCCGTACAACAAACTTTCCTACGATCGATCAATACTTCTGTTTCGACATTACTCCCACTCCTGGGGCTCCTTTTCTTTGGCGCCAACTCAATCTTTTACTTTGTACTCGCCCTTACCCTTGGGATCGTGGTAGGAACCTACTCTTCAATCTTCCTAGCAGCGCCCCTCTTGGTTGAATGGAAAGTTTGGAGTGACTCAAAAGACTGATAACAAGTGTGCATAAAAAATTTGATCTTAATTTCTAATACGCCTACAATAGTGGGCGTATTTCTTATCATTAAAGTTCCCTCACTATGTCGAACCTTTTCAAACTTTGGATTCATCCAAGACTCACGATGCGATCTATCCTGGAAAAAGAAAATCCAGAATGGCTTATCTTAATCCTTTTTCTCATAGCGCCCGCTCTGTGGATCGGACTAGACATTGGCCTTGAGCACCTTATTCCTTTCGCAGAAGCAGAGCCGACGCCTTTGATTTTTTATGGTTTTGCCTTTCCTTTCTATATTTTGTTTTTCTATTTGGGCGCTTGGCTTATGTCTTTTCTGGGACGAAAAATTTTCAAAGCCGAAAGTACGGCTAAAGCTTGCCGAGTTGGTGTCGCTTGGACTTCGTTGGCCAGTATGCTTATCATTATCCCTATACTCGTTATTGTGGCTTTAATTTGGGGAGGTGCCATGCTTGTTATGCAAGTTCCACAGCTAGCCCCTTTGCTTATAGGCCTTGGACTGCTTCTTTATATTGGGTTTTTAGTCTATGTGACCTGTGTGATGTATAGCGCTTTAGCTGAAGCCCTTGGCCTAGTCTCTGCTTGGCAGGTTTTGGGTATTGTATCTACCATTTATTTGGCCATAGCCGTCATCTTCATCTCACTTGCTGGGATTTTGGGAACCGTGTTTTTCGAACAAGGCCAAGCCTTTGTCAGTAACATGATCATGCAAAGCATGATGCAAGGCATGAATATGGAAGATATGGGGAATATGGATTTTTCAGATATTGAAGGTCTCGAAAATCTTGGGAATCTCGATCTCGAAGGTATTGATCTAAGCGATATTGATTTTGGAGACATAGATCTCAACGACATCAACCTCAATGATATTGATCAAGATGACATCGATGCTTTTAAAGAGTATCAAAACAGTGGGGCTGAAGCGACTGAGTAAAAGTTTGTTTTAAACTTCATTATTATAAAGACCGGTCCTAATAAAAAGGCCGGTCTTTTAATTGAAAAGAAACAACAACTCAGTATCATGCCATCGGCCTTTTACCTAACCCTTTAAATGCCCGAAGCCTTTCGCATTGAAATTCGAAATACCAAGAAAGATAGTCGGGGTTTTTCCTACTTGAAGAAAGTGAGGGATATGGGGTATGGGCTTGGTATTGAAGGGATTGAAACGAGTGACCAATACACCGTGCTCAAAAATTTAGATGAGACACAACAAAAGAAGTCAGCACAGATGCTGCATAATCCCGTCTTTGAAAGTTTCACTATCGATCAACCTAACGCCCCATCTTCTTTTGATTGGGTGCTTTTGATTGGGTTTTTGCCTGGCGTTACCGACAACGTAGGCTCTACCGTACGAGAGTCTATTGAAGATTTACTCAAAGTGTCATTTGATTTCCCGGCAGAAAATGTTTATTCCGCAGAAGTTTTATACATTACGGGCGATTTGACCCCACAAGACCAAAAGAAAATAGGCGACCTCCTCGCCAATAAACTCATCCAGCGTATTGAGTGGAAATCAGCGGAACAATTTCGAGCTGACCTGGGGATGAACCTCACCATATCAAAAGTCGACCTTCATGAAAGCCCTCAGGCCCAAGAAGTGGATCTCGATATATCTGATGAAGATCTCATTGCCATTGGGAAAAAAGGGATCAAAAATGCTGATGGATCATTCCGGGGGCCTTTGGCGCTCAATCTCAATCAAATGCAAGTGATCCGTGATCATTTTAAAAAGATAGGCAGAAAGCCTTTTGATATAGAGCTCGAATCCATCGCTCAAACTTGGTCCGAACACTGTAAGCACACTATCTTTGCTTGTCCTATTGATGAGATCAAAGACGGTCTCTATAAAGGCTTGATCAAACGCGCCACCAACGAAATCCGAGCCACCAAAGGAAAAGATGATTTTTGTATTTCGGTCTTCAGCGATAATGCTGGTGGTATTATTTTTGATGAAAAGTGGTCCGTCACCGATAAAGCTGAAACCCATAATTCCCCTTCTGCCCTTGATCCTTTCGGAGGCGCTATCACGGGTATCGTCGGAGTAAACCGAGATAGCCTTGGATACGGTAAAGGCTCTAAACCGATCATAAATCGGTATGGATTTTGCACCGGAAATCCAGCAAAAACCTACGATCTCTATCGCCAAAAAGGAAAAGTAAATCCGATCCTGCAGCCACGCACTATTTTGGACGGAGTGGTGGCTGGAGTGCGTGCGGGCGGTAATGAATCTGGTATCCCCTGCCCTCAAGGGTTTGTGTATTTTGATGACCGGTATTCGGGCAAGCCTTTGGTTTTTGCTGGAACGGTAGGGCTTATCCCCCGGATCATAAATGGTACCGATAGCTCCAAAAAGAAAGCCCTCCCAGGCGATAAGATCGTCGTAGCGGGCGGACGCGTAGGCCTCGATGGTATTCACGGTGCTACGTTTTCCTCTGAAGCTTTGGACTCAGGAAGCCCGGCTACAGCGGTACAAATCGGAGACCCGATCACTCAGAAAAAAATGTCGGATACGATCGTCCGAGAAGCCCGGCATCTTTATAACAATATCACTGATAATGGCGCTGGCGGCATCTCCTGCTCGATCCCAGAGATGGCAACAAGCTCAGATTGTGGATGCCGCGTCGAACTCGATAAAGTCCCTTTAAAATACCCAAACCTCTCGCCTTGGCAGATCTGGATATCCGAATCTCAAGAACGCATGACGTTTGCCGTCCCGCCCGAAAACGTGGATCAACTTATCAAACTTTTCAAAAAAAGAGGGGTAGAAGCCGTCGTCGTAGGTGAATTTGTCGAGGGCGACCAATGTGAGGTCAACTATCATGGAAACCGAATCATGGATATTTCCTTGGCATTTCTACATGATGGATGGCCGAGGTACGTGATCAAAACCCAAAAATCTGAGACATTGTCATCCTCGGGCTCGACCCGAGGATCCAGTGATCAACCCCATCTGGGTTCTCTAGTCAAGTTAGAGAATGACAACATGACAGACCTTCTCCATCGAATGCTCCGCCGTCCCAACATCACCAGCTACGAATTTATCTCCAAGCAATACGACCACAATGTGCAAGCGAGCTCTGTCATCCAACCGCTTCAAGGAAAAGGGCGAGTCAATGGGAGCGCTACCGTTTCAAAACCGATTTTTGATTCTCCCAAAGGGGTCGTCACCTCTCAAGGGATTAATGCACGCTACAGCGACTGGAATACCTACCACATGTCCGCTTGTTCTATCGATGATGCGATTGCCGCGGCGGTGGCGGTGGGTGGAAATGTGGATCATATGGCTATCATGGATAATTTTTGCTGGTGTTCATCGGATGAACCCGAGAGACTCTGGGAACTCAAGCGGTCGGTTCAAGCGTGTTATGATACGGCGGTAGCTTTTGGGACGCCTTTTATTTCGGGCAAAGATTCGATGTATAATGACTTCAAAGGCTTTGACGCGGATGATAATCCGGTAAAAGTTTCCGTCCCACCGACTTTACTCGTTTCCGCGATATCGGTGATCCCTCAGGCTATCAAAGCCCTCACTATGGACGCAAAAGAAAGTGGTGATTTGATTTACGTGATCGGTGATACGCGAAGTGACGAAATACTGGGGAGTGAATACCTCGATGAACTTGAGAACTTAGGAACTAAGGAACTCAAAAACGAGTTCTCAAGTCCTCAAGTTCTCAAGTCCTCATGTTGTCGTATACCCCAAGTAAACGCCAAAGAGGCTCTGGATCGATATAAAAGAATGTTCCAAGCTTCGCAAGAAAGCCTGCTGGCTTCTTGTATCCATGTGGATAAAGGGGGGCTGGGTGTGGCTTTGGCTAAAATGGCTATCGCCGGACAAATGGGAGTTTCTATTGAGCTTAACAGCAGGGTTAACCCTGCTGCCCCAATTGAGGGATATTTATTTAGCGAATCCAAAAGCCGATTTGTGGTTTCGATTGACCCTAGCCGAAAAGAAGCTTTTGAATCGCTTTTTGCTGACGCCAGACTGATTGGAAAAGTAGCTGACCAATATTCGATATTCAATATTCAATATTCAGGTCAAGAACTTATTTCAGCGTCTATCCAAGATTTAACTAAAAGTTATCATTCTACTTTTCAAGACTTCTAACATGAATGTTGCATATTGTTTAATTGAATATTGCTATGCCCCCTAAAGTCCTCATCCTTTCTGGATATGGTATCAACTGTGAAGAAGAAACCGCCTTTGCGTTTACACGCGCGGGAGGAAGCGCTGAACTCGTCCACATAAATGACCTTATCGAGTCCCCAGAAAGATTAAAAGATTTTCAAATATTCATGATCCCTGGAGGCTTTTCTTATGGCGATCATACGGGGGCTGGAAAAGGTATGGCCAATAAAATACTCAACAACTTGCGAGAAGAAGTGCTTCATTTTGTAAAAAACAGAGACACGCTCACGCTTGGAATCTGTAATGGATTTCAAGTACTCGCCTCTCTGGGACTTGTGCCGGCTTTGGATGGAAAATACGGAGAGCGACAGGTCGCCCTCATCAAAAATGACTCCGATCGATACCAATGCCAATGGGTAAAACTCAAAAATAATAATCCTGATGGGATTTTCACGCGTGATATGAATGATCTTTACTGCCCCATTGCCCATGGAGAAGGTAAAGTCTTTGCAGAAGCATCCGTGCTTGATCAACTGGAGGCCCATAATCAGATCGCTTTCACCTATACCGATAATCCCCATGATCCACTCCTCCCCCAAAATCCCAATGGATCACTCCGCGACATCGCTGGGATCACGGATCAATCTGGAAGAGTTTTGGGGATGATGCCTCATCCCGAGCGGTCTATCTTTTTCCATCAAAGACCTGATTTCACCAACCTCAGAGAAACCTTAATCCGAAATGGTGAAGCTCTCCCCTATATGCATGATGGGATTAAATTATTCGAGAATGCTATTTCTTACTTTCAATAAAGCTTATTATGTCTGATATTTCCTACGACTCGGCCGGCGTTGCATACGATATTTTAGATACGTTCAAAAGACTGGCGCAACAAAACGCCGGGCTGACCAATGATAACGTCGGACATTTTAAAAAAATCAAACCCGTCTTTGGAACCAGAGGCGAAAGTGTATTTTTGATCGATGCAGGAGACAGCTACATAGGCCATATCGAGGAAACCCTGGGCACCAAAAATCTGGTCGCCGATCGCATGTATGAACTCACCGGAAAATCGTATTATGACCATATCGCCATCGACACGGTAGCGGCTATCATCAATGATCTTATTTCTTTGGGCGCTTTGCCCGTGAGCTGCGCGATGCATCTGGCGGCGGGGAGATCTGAATGGTTTGAAGATGAAGCCAGGGTGAATGATCTGGTGACAGGTTGGAAACAAGCTTGTGACGAGTCTATGTGTGTGTGGGGAGGTGGTGAGACTCCAGCGCTCAAAGGCATCGTAGAAGCTGGCACGGTCCTGCTCAGCGGATCTGCGGTAGGGGTGATCGAAGATAAAACGAATCTCATATCAGGAGATATATCAGACGGTGACGCCATTGTGATGGTGGCCAGTCACGGGATCCATGCCAATGGTTTGAGTCTTGCTCGGATGATCGCCGAAAAGCATCCCGATGGATATGGAGCCAAGATGTCTGATGGACGTGGTTTTGGAGAAGGTTTGCTTGATGCTTCAGCGATTTACGTAAAACTCATCAAAGGCTGCCAGGATTCAGGTATCAAGATCAAATACGCTTCGCATATCACCGGACATGGGTGGCGCAAAATCATGCGATCAAGTGAAAATTTTATTTACGAGATTGATGAAGTGATGGAGGTCCATCCCGTTTTTAATTTCATCCAAGAGCACTCCGGTTTTGATGATCGTGAGATGTACGAGACCTTTAATATGGGCGCCGGATATATGATCATTGTTCCCCAAGAACAAGCTGAAGCGGCCGTTGCCACCGCCATAGAAAATGGGTACATCGCCAAAAAAATCGGACAGGTCCGCAAAGAGGGTGATAAAAAAGAAGTCGCGATCAAACCTCTTGGAATAACCTTTGGGGGGGATGAGTTACAAGTGAGGTAGTATGGCTTAATACCTAATACTTCATACTTAATACTTTAGTATGATTAAGCTAGAACCAGGCTGGAAAGAACTTTTGGAAGATGAATTTGAAGCGAGGTATTTTCGGATGCTCAAACAAACCCTTGTAAAAGAAATCAATGGGGGGGAAAAGATTTTTCCACTACCTCAATATATTTTTGAAGCTTTCAACCAATGCCCCCTCTCCAAGACTAAAGTCGTGATCCTTGGCCAAGATCCCTACCATTCGCTCTCCCCTACCCGAGACGGTGGTCAAATTCCTCATGCTCATGGCATGAGTTTTTCTATCCCTCGTGAATCGACTAAGATCCCGCCTTCCCTCAAAAATATTTATAAAGAAATACACCAAGATTTAGGGCATCCGATTCCAGATCATGGCAATCTTACCGCCTGGGCTCACCAAGGCGTCTTACTGCTTAATGCCTCACTGACCGTTCGAGCCCATCAAGCGAATTCTCATGCCGATCTTGGATGGCATACTTTCACCGACCATGTGATCGAAAAACTCTCCAAAGAAAAAGAACATCTCGTCTTTCTACTTTGGGGGAATTTTGCTAGAACAAAAAAAGTATTCATAAGCACAGAAAAGCACCTTGTATTAGAAGCACCACACCCCTCTCCTTTTTCCGCTCATAGTGGATTCTTTGGCTGTGGGCATTTCTCAAAGACCAATAAATATTTGGAGGAAAATCAATTAGAAGCTATTAATTGGAATGTTACATGAAAGACCAATTTCAAAGCTTTATCTTCGAATCATTCGAGTGGAAAGAAAACGTGCTCCATATGCACTACTCTTTTGATGGCAAAGAACATTTTGAAGAAACTTGGACCTTCCCCTGTTCTCAAGTGCCCAAGTCCTTAAGTTCTCAAGTCGTTCAAGAAGCCTCTAAAGCCCTCTGGCTGATGTGTGGGATTTCCTACTACAAAGCGGCCATCCCTCAAGAGATTATCATCAAAGATCACGAGATTAGTGAGCACCAAGCCGCCTTTTTTGAAAAAACCTATCTCAACGGACTTGGTGAATTTTTCTATCTCAATCAGATCAAACCCTCTATCCCCCGCTTCCCCTGTTCTCGAGTCCACAAGTCCTCAAGCACTCAAGTTGGAGGCTTATCTGGTACTTTGATCCCGGTGGGTGGTGGTAAAGATTCACTGGTGACGGTGGAGATATTGAAATCCTTGTCATCCCATGGCCATACCCACGACATCTTCCCCCTCACGACTTGGAACGCCGGTAAATATCCCTTCTTTGATCCCATGCTCAAGATCATCGATCTTCCGCATATCACCCCTGAACGTAAAATTAGCCCCAACCTCATCCGCCTCAATCAAGAAGGCGCGCTCAATGGTCATGTTCCGATCTCGGCCCTTTGGGCTTTTGAAAGCGTCCTTACCGCTCTCTTTTTGGGGAAAAAATATATCGCCTTTTCCAATGAATCTTCGGCCAATGAACCGACTCTTTTTTGGGATGATCTCGCCATCAATCACCAGTACAGCAAGACCCTGGAATTTGAACAAGATTTCCAGCAGTACACCCGAGAAAACATCACTCCTGATATCCAGTATTTCTCATTTCTCAGGCCTTTAACGGAGCTACGTATTGCTGAGGTTTTTGCACAAAAATGTTTCAAAAAATATCAACACTACTTCTCTTCGTGTAATAAAAACTTCCGATTTACCAAAGCAAAAAATACGAGTGATCGGTTTATCTGGTGTGCGGACTGTCCAAAGTGTGCTTTTATCGCCTGCATCTTTGCCCCCTTTATCCCCAAAGCCGATTTGATCGAGCTCTTTGGTGGTAATCCCTTTGAAAAAGAAAGTATAACACAACATTTCCCAGAACTAATGGGACTGGTGGACACTAAACCCTTTGATTGTGTGGGAGAAGTTGCCGAAGTACGACAAGCGCTCCTCATGGCGTATCAAAGTGGTAATTATCCAGAACTAGAAACATGGATAGGACAAATAAAATGGCTGTCATCCTCCGACTTGATCGGAGGATCCAGAAAATCAAAAAACCTGGATTCTCGGGCCAAGCCCGAGAATGAAAATAATACCTATGATTATAAGGCTTTGAGACCTCACTCCATGCTAGAGGCCTTTTTTGAGGTTTTAACCTCAGCCATGAAAGGCTAATTCGTGGTTTTCCAATTTTTTATCGATATACATTTTAGTACCATCCAAGATAACACCTGATTGTTCCATAAAACCATTCTCAATAAGGGCATCTTGTTGCGAGAGATGTTTTTTAAGGTTCCCTACCTCTTTGTTCATTTGTTCAAACTCAATACTCATATGATCTTCCATACGAGCTACCCGATTATTAAGCATACTTAAGCTGGTCTTTATCATGCCCATATCACGAACTATTCGCTCCATTGTTTCCAATAACTCCGAAAAAGTCTTTTTATCCATGAGCTCTTTTTAATTTTTTGAGCCCGTAAATGCAATTTCTTTTCTAAAAAATCTTCATCTCGATTTCATATTCAAAAGACCCCAACCTTAAAATGAAATCTTACTTCAAAGAAGCTAACTTTCGCTCTATATCTTTGAGTCTTTGCTCTA
>DATDAE010000025.1:0-7142 GCA_036525565.1 Candidatus Altimarinota bacterium | reverse complement strand
TGGGGAAAAGAAGCCTCGGTCGATTCGATTCTCAAAGGGTTAGAAGCTTGTATGGGACTAGGATATACGCTTTTTGTGATTGAACAAAAGGGCGATGATGGATCCTGTTTGGCGTTCTTGAAGCGTCTAGAAAAGGATTATCCGAAACATTGTAAAATGCTCGAAGACAATGATATAAATCAAGAATGGGTTTTGCGGAATGCCCAGGTGTTACTCATTCCCCATAGTCCTAGCAAAAAAGAGCTGGCTGTGGCTCAGCACAATAAATTGGTCCCATTGACCGTACAGAATCCCTATTTGCGTAATTTTAATCCAGCCAAAGAAACAGGGGAAGGCTTTTTATTTGAAGCGGGAAATACGTGGGATTTTGTCCGCGCGGTGGTTCGTGCTGCTGAAAATAAGCAGTTTTCCTATGATTGGGGAAACCTAAAGAAAGCGTTGGGGCAGGTGAGTTTGTGAGTAGGGAGAAATCAGTATAGAGTATAGGGGATGTTTAGACCTCTACACCATATATTCGACCCTCTATACTTTTTTGCATGAAATATAAGGCCATTTTTTGGGATCATGACGGGACGTTGGTAGACACAGAAGGTTTGTTTCTCACTTCCTGCCTGGAGACAGCGAAGTATTTTGGGACGCAGGTTGATCGAGATGAATTTGTGTATGATTATATGAAGGGGCTCAATACGACGAGAACCTTTTTTGAAAAATATGGAATCAATGCCGAAAGTGCCCCAGATTTTTACCAGTATCGAGATAATTTGTATCAATCAAAGATTCGAGCCGGGGTGGCACTGCGCCCAGGGATAAAAACGGTGCTAGATCATCTAAAAGATACTATCCCGATGGGCATTGTGACAAGTTCTCCGAGTTGGCATTTTGATGTGATCATGGAAGTGACCGGGCTTTTACCGTATTTTGATTTTGTGATTAAAGGAGATGAGGTGGGTAAAAACAAGCCACACCCAGAGGGCTATCTCAAAGCGGCGGCATGGCTAGCGCTTGATCCCAAAGAGTGCCTCGTGATCGAAGACAATGAGCGGGGACTTCAGGCGGCGAAAGCCGCGGGATGTGATTGTATTGTGATACCCCATCACATGGGAGAAGGGGATTATGACTACGGCGCTGCGGATAAAGTCTTGGAGAGTGCAGAGGGATTACGAGACTTTCTCTACTGAGTGGCGATGATAAAACTCCCGATCAGCATGATAATGAGTGCTGATATTTTTCGAATGAGCGTTTTTCGAGATAGATCTTCCTTGAGTATCGCCGGGAAAAAAAGCGTTATGATGATTCCGTACAAAAAGACAAAGACGCCTTGGAATCCACTGATAGCTTTCACAAGGGCAATAGGGGCGAGCAATATAGCATACATATTAAAGGTGTCCGCGACGAGGCCGAGTGATTCATTGATACTCATCAAGCCTAAGAATTTACGGTTTACGTTTTTGCCAAAAGACTTGATTTCTTTTCGATAGGATGGCACAAAAAGGAGCAAAAGCCCTGACAAAGCATGGCCGAGAAAAAACCAAAAGAGGGTGTTTTGGTAGGGGATGGATTGGACGGTGTCTTTGAAGATGATTTCGACCGAAACCAAACATAAACTACTCAAAAGTATTAAACCGAGGGTATCAAGCCTTACGCCCCATTTTTTAGTGGGGTCTTTCGTCAAGATGATAGCTCCTAAAATAATAATACTTCCGCCTATTATTTGGGTATTAGAGAGTATTTCGCCTAAAAAGAGGTAGGCCATAACAAAGGTAAGCACGGGGTGTAATTGATAGAGTGGCATAACCGAGGACATATCATCTTTTTCCAAGGCATACATGTAGGGAACCCAGGCGAGGGTGGTTATGAGCCCGGCAATGATCAGCCACAGAATATTGGCAGACGCTAAGAAAAAAGAATCAGGAAAGATCACGCCCAAAAAAGGGAGTACCACCAAGCTAAAGATACCCATAAAAAAGACTAAAGCTCCGGGAGAAAGATGCTTTTGGTAACGATGAACCATGTACTTATCCAGTACATTCGTCATGGCATAAAAAGCTGGGGCTATAAGGGCTATGAGAATCCACATGCTGACACTATATTATAATTCTCGTTTGGTGCCTACGGCAAAAATGTATGGGGCCACAAAAAGGCGGAGAGCCAAAGCGCGCCTTTTTGTGGAAGACGAGGGATAATGAAGTCTTATGAAGTTTTTTGTATAACAAAAAACGGAATAAACGTAATTTATCCCGAGGATGGTGCGCGAGAGAGGACTCGAACCTCCACGGATTTCTCCACTGGTTCCTAAGACCAGCGTGTCTACCATTCCACCACTCGCGCATGAAACCAAATCTGAGCGCTATTAAAGCGCCAAAAGATCTTAATAAAAAATACAGATCGTGCAAGATCTAGTTTACCACTTTGAGATAGCAGGCTTCACAGAGAATTTGCTCAGGACGCTCTGGGGCATAGGTGGTTGGCAGACTTTGTTGGCATTGTTGGCAAGATCTCGTCCAGAGTTTTCGTGGGTTACGAAGTTTCATGCGAGCTTGGTACCGGACATCGGGATGGAGTCTTGGAATGGGGAGCTGCATCTTGCGGTAGAATTTGAGTTCGGCTTCACAAATCATATAGCAATCTTTGGACCAAGCGGTCATAGAAACGTATTCACAATTTTGATTGGAAGCAATAACCAAATTCATTCGAGGGACTTTGTGGATCAGATCCTCAAATTGCTCGAAAAAAGGTCGATTAAAATCAATAGATCTCCCATAATCATGACCATCCCAATGATCACTCTACCAGTATTCTTTTTCATAAATAGGAAAGGGGGCCTGATCGGTAAAATTGGAGAGTATGGATTTACCGGTCCCATCACAGGTTCGTTTGTAGAGCTGACGCTCATTTCTCCAAGCGAGTCTTCGTCTTTGTCTTTCCTCTGGACAAAGAGTTGGCGGGGGAACCCCGATTTTATCGCAAAAGGCCAGATCTTGATCTGTGACAGTAAAGATTTGGCCCGAAGTTACACAAGTTTTGATTATAGGCATGGTTTTTTACCCAAGGAGGGCTAAAATCAAACACATACCCAAGATCGTTACCAGGAGCGCGCCACTATTGAGGATGACCAATTTGAAATCGGTTTGTTCCCAGGCAGCTCTGGATAAAAAGCCTTTGAAGCCTACCCCAAAAGCAACAATCAGACCAATCCAAAGATAGTCTTCGATATTGGTGGTGTTGGTGATAAAAGCAAGGAAACTCAAGCTAAAGGCCATCAAGAATGAAGCGATGGCTTCTAGCATAAAAGCTCGGTTCATGCCTTCATTTCTTTTCTCATACTCGACCTTGAGACCCGTGAGCCGTATCCACATAGTTCCAAATACGGCTGTAGAATACCAGACAAAACCAACGACGAAAGACCAAACAATACATAAGAGAATAGCGAGCCAAGGGGCCGATGATAAATAGGGGAAAGGGCTCATATTAGATTATTGATCAATAGTATTAAGTTCAGCGTCAATATCAGCATCTTTGAACTGATAGAGTCTTCGTTTTCTGTTTCGTTTGAGTAAAAGCCTTCGCAAATCAGCTTCGTTGAGACTTCCATCAGGATTTATGTCTACCAGAGCTTCGGTTCTTGGTGTCGTATTTCCAAGTCGTGGATTATCCCAATACTTACTTTCACCAGTGGAACCCCCAGTAGTATGATTTTCGGCTTGGACTTCCCAGTTGGGATCATTGCTGAAAGCTCCTGTACGATTGGCTTCTTTTCGAAGCGCTTTCCCAAGTCTTCGGTAAGCTTGAATACGGCCTCTCTGATGAGCTTTTGCGGTATCGGTTAGTTCGTTTTTATCTTGTGCTTGACGATTACCATAATTGGCAAAAGGAGAAGCGTAATTTCGCGTAGTTCGTGCTCGACGATCTTCAAAACCCGTTTTGTCTTCGGCATCGCTCGTGTCTTGGTAAATAGAACTGCTCGATACACGACGTTTTATAGCGGCGGTGTTTGCAGGATTTCGACGACTATAAGATTTTTTATTACGAGCGGCTTGATCTGATAATAATTTATTACCCCCGCCGTATCCGCGACGAGTTCTGAGTCGCTCTTCCATAGAAGGTTTATATCGATCATCTTTCACATCCTGACAGCTTGAGGTCGGAAGCGCTTTCCAAGTATCTGGAACATCACAGCCGGTATTGAAAACGTGGCATATACCTCGGGAGTTCACTGCAGCGGTGACATCCGTAGAGCAATTGTCTGCGGCTTGCGTAACCGATATAAAGGATAGAGAAATAAGTATTGCGAGAAGGGTATAACGAGCTTTCATAGGGAAAAGGGTTTAAAATTAACGATTAACGAGCGTTTCGACGTTGTTCAAGGATGGCTCTTATAGAGCTTAAATTGATCCGGCTAGAGCTCGTACTTGTCGTTCGGCTTGTGGTCGTCGAGGAAGTAGAAGTCCTTGGTAATTTTGCCTTGAGCGTTCGAATTTCACTCTGGTATTGTTTAATGAGTGATTCTAGCTCAGTGATTCTTCGGTTAATAGCGATGGCACTAGTGGTGCTCGTATCAAAAGTGCTAGCGGTCGTGGTTGATGTTGAGCCGGTCGTCGAAGTCGATGTGGACGTTGAAGTCGTAGTGGTTGTGGTTGATTCGCCTCCCAGACTTACTGAAGGAAGCATCTTTTTCTTTTCGATTTTTTGTATATTTCGGCTGGCTACGCTTCGGCCATCTCTTGGGACCGCGGCGATAGTGGTGAAAGTTCTGGTAGCAGGGGTTCCAAGTAATATGTCATTTTTGTGATAGCTTCCACGAGCATAATACGTGGTACCAGGACTTAGACCGGTGATCTCTCCTTGAATATCATCTTCATCAGCCTCAAGGGTGATAAGGATGTTTGCGAAATCACTTGAGTCGGAAAGCTCGATTTTGGTGCCATCAAATTCATTGGAAGCTAGATTTGGACGAGACCAAGCAAATCTTACAAACGTATCATAAGCATTTTTACTCAAATTCGGGAGGTTATAAAGATCCGTATTGACGACGGTATCAGATGAGCTATCTGAGTCGTTGTTAACAATGAGTGGATCATTGGGTGCTACGGTTAAAGTGATTATCGTGAAATCAGCATTTTCTCTCCAGTGTAAAATTTGAGAACCTTTTATCAGTACTTTTCGACCGCTATTATTGGTTTTCCAAAGATAGACTCGGAAATAATAATCTTCTCTTCGCAAGAAATCGACGCCTCGGATACTGAGGCTATTGGCCTTACCCAGGTATTGTCGAGCATATTCATTGATTTTGAGCGGGTATACATTGTCGTCCCATTGGAGCGCATATCCTTCAAAATCTTCGGTCCCTGTATAGGCTGGCCAAGAGATAACAAGCTGGCTACCGGATCGGTTTACAACCGGAGTCCCGAGATCAGCGGCATGAGCCGAAAATAAAAAACTCCCGAAAACAAGTGCTATCGAGAGAGACCAAAGACGTATTTTTGAATAAGACATGGAGAAAGAAAATTAGTTTTTATATTCGCTCCCGATACTAATTTCTCAAGAGACGATCGTCAAATTATTATACGTTTGAACGCACTATTTTCTTTCGCTTTTTTCATAAAGTTCAAATGGGTCATTATCCAGGTCTCGCATCATCCAGACAGGCCAAACCACAAACTCGGCTCTTCCGACAATGTTTTTGATGGGGACATAAGGGGTGGCTATGCCAGATTCACACCCGCCTCGGACAAAGCACTGTCTCGCATCAAGACTCTTGAGACGATTGTCTCCGAATAGCAAAAAATAACCCTTAGGTATTTCAAAAGTTTCCTGAGAGCTCGTAGTTTGTCCTTGGTTTTTTTCTGACAAATAAGATTCTTTGAGTCGTTCTTGCTCTAGGCCTTGAGACTCATTGGAAAAATAAACTTCTCCATTTTTGACATCAATCCGGTCTCCCGCAACGGCCATAACTCTTTTTACGTAGTAGACTTGTTTATTGGGCGGACGGAAAACAACGATCTCCCCTCGGCGAGGTTCTCGTAATTGATAGAGTAGTTCGTTTACAAAAATAAATTCACCCTTCGAGTCGAGACAACCTTCTTCTAATTCATTGAGCGTGGGGCACATAGAAGGGCCAGAGACACGAAAAAATTGAAACACATAGAATCTTATAAATAACGCAATCAGGACGAGCACTAATAATTCTAGGAGAAAAGCACCCCATGATTCTTCTTTTGCTTTGATCATATCCAGAGCTTCTTAAGGATTAGTTTTTTTTCTTGTATCTCAGCTATTCTAAGTAAAAAAAATTATGTTACAATGATTTTCGGATCGGTAAGGCTTCCTAATGGTTCATGGAAATGTATTTTGCCCATTTTGTTTTCAGAAGTTTCCTCGAAGATGGAGAAAGAATTATCATGATTTTTCGTCGTCCTTTTTTGTTTGTGCTCATGAAGATTAAATGGAGAATCGTTCTTTGGGGCGGGCTTACAATGCTTTTTTGGTTTTTGGATTTTTATGGACAAGATTGGATCTGGATGTTTTTTTTAGTGGTAGCCATTTATAAAGTAGCCGCTGGTTTTTTTTGGTGGTACACTCGAGCGATTTTGATGACGAGTGAAGGGCTTATTTTTGTGTACTGGCCACGGTTTTTTTATCGGAGAGCCGATCGTATAGATTGGCATAATTTAGATGAGATCGAAGTTGAACGGATTGGGGCGAAGTCTTTTGCCCTCAATTATGGAACCTTACGTTTTCAAAAGGTAAATGGCGGCGAACAAATCGAAGAAAAATGTATGGCGAGTCCCAATAAAACCGGACGTAAAATAGAAAACTTCAAAGAACTGATGCTGGATGAGAAAAATTTTATGGAAGAATCAGCGCTCAAGGATCTACTCGGGAAAGTGGCGCTCAAACATGTGGAAGATCATGGGCAACCGAGCCGGCCACAAGAGGCTCAGTTTAATAAACTCAAAGAGCGGGTTCATGGGAAGAAAGAGCAAGAGGAAGAACCAAAGAACCAAAGAACCGAAGAACCAAAATTTTCTCTTGGAAACAGGGATGCAGGGGGCGGAAAAAAGTCACATAAAATCACCGGCGGTGAGGATGTTGATATAGAAAAAGAACTTGATGACACTGGAGGAATAGAACTAGATCTATAA
>DATDAE010000024.1:0-4571 GCA_036525565.1 Candidatus Altimarinota bacterium | reverse complement strand
CGTATATCCAAGCGCTACCATACAAGCGCCCGTGAGCGTTGCAAAATCTACGATCGCGGCGGGTTTATATTTCGTCTCGGTATAATGCAGCGCATCAGCCAAAACAAGTCGCCCTTCAGCATCAGTATTGCCAATCTCAATGGTTTTGCCATTCATCGCTTTCACCACGTCCCCAGGACGATACGCATCACGACTGACCATATTTTCTACGGCTCCCACAACGCCCACAATATTCTTTTTCGCTTTCGTTTTAGCAAAATAATGCATCAGACCCAGCACCGTAGCGCCGCCTGCCATATCACATTTCATGTCTTCTATATATCGAGTAGGTTTGAGATTATAGCCCCCACTATCGAACGTCACCCCCTTACCTACAAGCGCCAACGGGGCTTCTGATTTTTTACCACCCATGTATTCTACGACGATCAAACGAGACTCATTGACCGAACCTTTCCCAACATTGAGCAAAGCGCCCATCCCCAATTTATCCATTTGTTTGGGGGTCAATATCGTGACCTTGAGTCCTTTTATTTTTTTGGCCATAGTTTGAGCTTCTGCGGCCAAAGCGATCGGGGTCATGTAATTAGGTGGATAATTCACCAAATCTTTGGTAATACCTACACTCTCTCCCATCGCCACTTCATTTTTGATATCATCAGTACGATCCGATATCAAGGTCAAGCTCTTAAGCTCTTGTTTTTCACTTTGGTCTCCAATTTTAAAACTATAATTTCCTTCAAAAGCCCCATTAATCGCTCGTTCCAAATCTATCTCAGAAGGTAAGACGATAAATGGTTCTTTTACTTTGAGCTTATTGGCTTTTCGAACTGCCAAGCTCACACATTTTCGATAATCTCCAGGTTCTTTGATTTCTCCCATTCCTATTGCTACCACTCGTTTCACGCCTTTTATACTGGTATTCAAAAGCATTGCCTGTCCACAGGTTTTGTGAAAATCCGTATCTTTCATCACTCGTTCGATCTCTTTGATGACGGCCGATCCCAAAGTTTTACCATAAGCCTTGGCGACGCCTTTCTCAGGCACCAAAATAATCACGAGATCCGTACTAGAAATACTGTTTTTTACGCTTATTTTCATTTTGTTTGGGTTTTTTTAAAAATTCCTGTCCATTATAAGGATTCTAAAGGGACTGTAAAAAAAGAAAACATCTTCGACTGGAATTACCAATTCAAGAAGTATGTGAACGGAGGGGTCTTCGTTGGTGTAATTCCAAGCACACTCTTGGAGATTTCTCCGCTCACATCGAAATTATGAAACTGCTTCTGGTCGAAAATGAGGCGTAGTATTAGCACTGCGGCCCTTATCTATTTCCAAAAAAGATGATCTGGGATTCTCAAATCCACATGATGCAGCGGTTCGGTATAAATCCCAATCCGCGAAGAAGCTAGATCAAGTTTCCGAAGTTGTTCTTGGTGATCAGCCATGAGATCGAGCCAAATTACCGTTCCATTCTGCAACACAAAATGGAGTTCTTGAGCTATAGGATAAACCCGTATCTCTTTGACGGGCAGCTTCATACTTTCTTCGAGCGTATAGCGAGACTCTTGAATTCGAGCCAGGTCTTCTTTTTCCATAAAGGCTACTCGAGGGAGAATCAACTTATCATAGCCGTAAATATTGAGCACCGGCAGATCCTGATTGGGCGAGGACTCAAGAATAACCCCATCTTCTGAAATCGTACTAAAATTAGCGGTCTCTTTGTTGAGCAATGTGAAAAGTGGCGGTGATACTTTGATATTAAGCGCAATTTCATCAGGCCAATGCTCCTTGACCTGGACCGAACGAAACTCAGGAAACTGTTCCTTTAAAATATTTTTGATCTCATCATCGGTCATAAACAAAAGATTCTGCCCATAAAAAGACTGTAAAGCTTCTTGTACCGCATCTACATTGACATAAGGATCGTCTCGTTCGACGACTATTTTTTTGAGTTCAAAAAAGGGGGAAAAAATAGCAAAAATAATAAATCCAAACATACCCACACAAACCAAAAAAAAGAGTACCGAAGCCTTAAAAAGCCTGAGAATTTGTTTGAGAAAAAACAAGCGCATAATCATATTGAGGACACGATTCCTCCAAAGTTTTGGCTTCTGTCGAACCTTCTGATTGGAGTCAATCAGTAATTGCTTACGTCGAGTAGAGGTTCTTCTATTATTAAGCATAACGAAACTTAGGAACTTAAGAACTTAAGAACTTAGGCATTCTCAAGCCTTAAAGTTTAAATGGACATGACTTCTGTTTCTTTTTTCTTCATAACCTCTTCAATCGTTCGATTGGCGGCATCAATTTTATCTTGAACCTCCTGCTCTTGGTCTCTTTGTTGGTCCTCTGAAATATCTCCACCATCTTTCGCTTGTTTGATATTTTTTCGGGCTTCTTCCCGACTATGTCGGATTGATATCCGAGCTTCTTCTGCGAGACTACTGACTCGTTTGACCATATCTTTTCGACGTTCTTCGGTCATCGGAGGAATGGGCACGAGGATGTGCTCTCCCATATTTTGTGGGTTGAGCCCTAGTCCGGCTTCTCGGATACCTTTTTCGACGGCCCCAACCAAACCTTTATCCCAAGGTTCGACTTTAAGCGTTTTAGCATCGAGTGTCGAAATATTGGCGGTTCCTTTTAGTGGCATAGGCGAGCCGTAAGCCTGGACTAAAACCCCTTCTATAAGGTTTGCGCTGGCACGTCCTACTTGAAGTTTGGCGTATTCATTTTTGAGGTGATCAATGGTCCCTTGAATCTGGTTTTGTAAGTCTTGCATGAATATTAAAAGATTATTAGATTTTATAATATGGCCCTAAAGAAGATCTTGTTTTTTGGCAAACTGCAGGATTTCACGGGCTACTTCACGATCATCAAATCTGATCTTTTGCTTCCCTATGGTTTGGACGACTTCATGTCCACGTCCCGCGATCAGCACGAGATCTCCGGCTTCTGCAATATAACAAGCATAACGAATCGCTTCGTATCGATCTTCAATTTCAAAAAATCGATCGCCTTCTTTACGCGTAATAAACTGTTTGATTTCTTCGGCAATTTTTCGAGGATCTTCTTCATAGGGATCATCCGTCGTGAGTACAAAATGATCCGCCATATCGTTTATAAGTTTTGCCGATTCGGCTCTGTTTTCAGGTGAACGACCTCCCGCTCCCCCCCACACGATAATGATCCGACCTTTCACGATGTTCCGCAGTGTTTCGAGTACGGCTTTGAGCGCACTAGGTTTATAAGAAAAATCCACCACACAACCAAAACTTTGACCTTCGTTGACCGCTTCAAGTCGGCCTGGAACCCCGGTAAAGGTTTTGAGGATCTCCGGGATTTGTTCGACTTCTACCCCTACTGTTGCCGCGGTCGTAATCCCTGCTAGGAGATTCATGAGGTTATGTTTCCCGATCATAGGCGTTTCAATTTTGAGCACATGGTTGGGCAAAGGGAGTGTAAACTTGATACCGTGTTCATTGAGACTGACATCTTGCACCGTAAAATCAGCCGACTTCCCAAGTGAATAAGACCATTTGCGATCGCTCGGAATTTCTTCAAAAAGATCATAATGACGATCATCTCTATTGAGAATACTCATCTTCGCCACATTAGGTTTTCGTTTGCTCGCATTGAGCTGACGAAAGAGACCGGCTTTAGTATGAATATAATCAGCAAAATTCCCATGGTAATCTAAATGTTCATTTTCTGAAATATTGGTCAAAACGGCGGTATCAATATTGATCCCCCAAATACGATTTTGATCGATGGCGTGACTAGAGACTTCCAGCACCACAAATTCGCATCGCTCCCGGACCATCTTTCGGAGCAAGCTTTGCGCGGTCCAAGCTCGCAGGGTGGTACGAAGGCTTTTATTGGGCATGAATTTATCCCCAATCTGAAAATGCGACGTACAAATCAAACCACACTTACGCCCTGAACTCTGCAACAAGTGATAAATAATCCCGGCCGTAGTCGTCTTTCCCGAGGTTCCGGTGACCGCAATAACCTTCATACCATTGGAAGGAAAACGAAAAACTACCGCCGCAATCATGGCCATAAATTTATGATAGCCCAGTCGTGCAGGAGACCTTTCGGGGATAATGGTGCGTAAAAAACCTAACATCAGGGCGAATTATAGATCAAAACATGCAATTCGCAACTTGAGAACTGTCGCTTGCTTTCATTGAAAGTTTAAATACGCTCAAACTCGTGAACTAAGGGATTCGTTCTCAAGTTCTCAAGTTCTTAAGTTCTCAAGTTTTTATGATCCCTACTGTTGCCATCATCGGCCGACCAAACGTCGGTAAATCTACGCTTTTCAATGCGCTCCTTGGGCAACGAAGATCTATCGTTTCTGATATTTCTGGGACAACTCGTGACAATGTCATGAGCCATGTCGATCCTCATGATCAATTTGGAAGTAGTGATGATATGGTGCCGTATTATCTGGTGGATACCGCCGGACTCACCAATGCCAAAGGCGAAACGCTTGAAAAAGCGGTCGTAGACCAAGCTTTGATGTCCATTGACCAAGCAGATCTCATCCTCTTTGTCCTCGATAGTAA
>DATDAE010000023.1:0-8230 GCA_036525565.1 Candidatus Altimarinota bacterium | reverse complement strand
TAACTTGCGTAAGAAGGGTGATAACAAGCCCCACGCTTAGCACACTTGAAATCAGTCCCAAGAGGGCCCCTTCCAGACAAACTGGGAAAATGAGAAAAGGGGTTTCGGCTCCTACGATACGAGCAATGAAAAACTCATCTCGCCGTTGATGTAGTACAAGTCTAAAAAGCTGTCCCACAAACAATATTCCAATAACCCCAAAAAGTCCCATCAGGGCAAAGGTGAGTTTCTCTGCTGCTTTTCTAAATTGAAGTATGTTCTGCGTGAGGGACAAAAATTCCCTTTCAGACTTACCATCCCAATTGGAAAAAAGTTCACTGTATTTATCCTTTTTCACAATATCAAAGAATGGAGCAATCGCATCAAGCTTTTGGAAACGTACATGCCAATAGGCCGGGAGGTCGACTCCCGCAGAATGCGTAGAGGGCCTGATATCATCTGTGATTTCTATTTTGCTAAACTGTGTGATTTCATTCTGCAAACTCTCAAGGGTAAAGCTATCATAGTGGTCGGTAAGAGGGATCAAAAAGTCTGCGCGCTTTTCAAGTTGCTCAATAAAATAGTGTGACAAGAATTGTAGACTCGCCAAAATATTGACCACGAAAAAGATTACCGTCAGAAAGAAAATGATCGCAAAAGATAAAAACTTATGTCTCCATATCTGCTTGGGGGCTTCGCCCATACTCCGTTTAATCACTTTTTTATAATCCATATATTTGTTTTTAGTATTGTAAAGGTATTAAGTATTAAGTATCAAGTATTAAGTATACGCCTTTCCTAAATACCTAATACTTACCCCTTGTCCCGAAAGTAGCTGCTCTTAAAAATCTCTGGAAAATAGGGACCGCATCTTTTAAAGGTTATATGAGGGAAAGTTTCATGCGCTTTCTTTTCATCAAACCTTTGATCATATCCCAAGAAAATAAGATCCGGGTCTTCTTCTTTGATCGTTTGATAAAAATCCTTGTCTGATCGTCCGAGTCTTATGATAGGGGCTATGGAGTACGTATCACGTATCGAGGGATGGAGAAAATCTTCTTCGATTCTTTGTTTACGATTTTCTTCGCGGTTTTCGGCACAATGATTTTTGATATCACAAACCGTTCGGTCTCTCGCGACGATCACCACCATAGCCTGTGCCATTGTAATCCCCTGCCATAGATAAAATTGATGACCGATGTGATAATGATCAAAGGTTCCAGCACAGAGAACTTTGCGAAATTTCATTATCCTTAATATACAATAGAGAACCTACAAGATACAGTGATTTATGTTTTTGTATTCTGCGTGTTTTTTTCTATACTCTGCCCGTCATTATTTAAAGTACATGTCACAAACCTTTTCCCAAGACGAGATCAAAAAGATCGCCACACTCGCTAAACTTAAATTAACCAGCGAAGAAGAAACTAAATATGCGGCACAACTTTCAGGGGTACTAGATTTTTTTAGTCAGCTCCAAGAGGTGGATACCCAATCTGTCGCTGAAACCTCACAAGTAACGGGGCTGGAGAATGTCATGCAGGAAGATGTCGTCGAAAATGAAAGCCCTGAAAAAATGAATCTCCTGCTCAATTGTTCTTCTCATCCCATCGAAGATAACAGTATCAAGATACCTAAAATTATGTAATCAATGAACCCAACTTCACTCTCACTCTTTGAACTTTCCAAAAAACTTGGGCAAAAAGAAATTTCTTCTCGAGAATTGACCGATAGCTATATCAAAAACATTGAAGCACGAGAAGGTGATATCAATGCCTTTATCACGAAGACTTTTGATTTGGCCAGGGAAATGGCAGATGCCTCCGATAGTCGTAGAGCGGCTGGTAAAACGTATTCAAATCTAGATGGTATCCCCTTGACGGTGAAAGATTTAGTTTGTACCGAAGGGATACAAACCACAGGAGGCTCTCAAATTTTAAAAGGGTTTGTCCCTCCTTATGACGCAACCGTTTGGGGAAATTTGAAAAAAGCTGGAGCAGTTCTTTTGGGTAAAACCAATTGTGACCAATTTGGTATGGGAAGTTCGACTGAAAATTCAGGATATGGAAACACGAAAAACCCACTAGATCTCAAATGTGTTCCAGGAGGAAGTAGTGGTGGCTCTGCGGCAGCTATTGCGGCTGACTTTTGTGCGGGGTCGGTGGGGACCGATACTGGAGGATCGGTTCGGCAGCCGGCTCATTTTTGTGGTATTACCGGGCTCAAGGTTTCTTATGGTCGTGTCTCAAGGTACGGCGTTACGGCCTATGCTTCAAGCTTGGATACCATCGGACCGATGGGAAAAACAGCGCAAGATTGCGCCATGCTACTCCAAGTGATGGCCGGGCATGATGATAGAGATTCCACTACTCCCAATATAGAAGTCCCCGACTATCTCAATGAACTCGAAAAAGATTTACCAGGATTTACCATCGGGATCCCTGAGGAATACCTAGGAGAAGGTATCTCTCAAAGTACTTTACAAGCTTTAGAGTCTACTAAGGCGGTCTTTAAGGATTTGGGGGTAACGTTTAAAACCATATCCCTCCCCCACACCAAGTACGCCGTCCCGGCTTATTATATCATTGCCCCTTGTGAAGTTTCGGCCAATATGGCCCGCTATGATGGTATTCGTTTTGGAAACACCCAAGAAGGCGCAAACTATGAAGAGATTATCGTCAACACTCGGACTCATGGATTTGGGGACGAAGTGAAACGACGAATATTGCTGGGGACTTATGCTTTGTCGGCTGGATATTATGATGCGTATTATCGGAAAGCTCAAAAAGTCAGAACGCTGATTTGCCAAGATTTCACACAAGCTTTTGAAGGGGTAGATGCTATCCTGGCCCCGACGGCTCCAACGGCCGCCTTTGAAATTGGTAAAAATACCGCAGACCCTTTGCAAATGTATCTCGAAGATATTCTCACGATCCCCGCCTCTCTAGCAGGGATTACGGGTATCACTTTCCCCGTAGGGCAAAGCCAAGAAGGTCTCCCCATCGGGATGCAGCTTCTGGGCCCAGCGTTTAAAGAGGAACGAGTCCTACGCATGGCCCATCAATTTCAAACGGCCATAGACACGTAATCAACATAAACATGAAAAATCTAACGAGCACTTTACGCCTTGTGAAATATTTAGTGGTCATTATCGCGGTGATGATTCTCTTTTTTGGAATTAATCCTTTTGTCACCATCAGCGCGGGGCACAAAGGGGTCGTCTTTGATAAATTAAATGATGGGATCCAGCAAATAACCCTGGGAGAAGGGCTTCATTTTAAACTTCCCTTCTTTCAAGAAGTGATCCAAATCCCCGTCCGTTCACAGAAAGTTGTTTTCGTCGACAAAACAAATGATCAACTGGCTTATAATAAAATCAGTTTTCAATCCTACGTCCCGACCACCGAGTACGGATCGATGCTGGCAGCGAGTTCGGATCTGCAAGACGTCTATGTCGATGCGGTCGTGACCTATCATGTAGATCCTGCGAAAGTGGCTACGGTCTATCAAGAAATTGGATCGGATTATGAATCCAAAAAAGTCATTCCTAAAACCATTGATTCGGTTAAAACCTTTACGGCGAAATACAAAGTGGCGGATATTTTAACCAAACGAGAAGAAATCAAAAAACTCGTCCAAGAATACCTCACCGCAGAATTGGGGCGAGATAATATCATCTTAGAAGATGTGAATCTGACCAACTTTGACTTTAATCCACAGTTCAAAGCCGCCATCGAACAAAAACAAATCGAAGAACAAAAAGCTCAAAAAGAAGAATATGTCCTCAGACAAATCGAGATCAGTTCACAACAAAAAGTAAAACAAGCTGAAGCCAATAAACAAGCCAAAATTCTAGAAGGCGAAGGTATTGCTGAATTTAATCAACTCCTTCAACAAGACATCACCGATGAGATTCTCGAATTCAAACGTCTGGAAAATGCTCGATCTGCTATCGAAAAATGGAATGGAGCCTATCCAGCTACTTATTTTGGGAGTGGAGACGGAAACAGTCCAATTCCCTTGATCAATCTCAATAAGTAAATATTATCCCCCAGATGAAATTACACCTCTCCAGCGGAGAAGTATTTGAAGGGAAGGCGTTTGGCGCGGATAGTGAAGCGCTTGGTGAAGTTGTTTTCACCACTGGAATGACGGGTTATCTAGAAACGCTCACAGACCCAAGTTACTATGGTCAGATTGTTGTTTTTACTTATCCTTTGATCGGTAATTACGGGGTTTTTGAGGAAAAAGATTTTGCGAAAGCCATCGACCAAACCTTCGAATCTAAAAAGATTTGGGTCAAAGGGGTCGTCCTCATGGAACATGCCGAAACCTTTTCGCATTGCCAAGGATTCAAATCTTTTGATACCTGGCTTCGTGATCAAGGTATCCCGGCTATTTACGGGGTAGATACGAGAAGCATTACTCAAGTCCTTCGAGAAAAAGGATGTATCATGGGCTCTCTTTCTCAAAAACCATTAGCCAATTATACCGATCCACTTGCTGGCCGATATGTGCCCGAGGTCTCTCCCAAAGAAGTAACCATTCTAGAACCAAACGAAACGACTAAAACGATTGCCTTCATAGATTGTGGGGCTAAAAATGGTATTTTCCGTAACTTTCTCAAAAGAGGTATCCGCGTTATCCGGTGTCCGTTTGATACCGATCCTTTTGAAATGGGCCAGGAGTTTGACGGCCTTTTCTTTTCCAACGGGCCAGGAGACCCGGCCACTTGCCATGAAACCATTGAGATCATGCGTAAAGCTTTGAAACAAGATAAACCTATTTTTGGGATTTGTTTAGGAACCCAGATCATGGCGCTGGGAGCGGGAGGAAAGACTAAAAAGATGAAATACGGGCATCGCGGGGTCAATCAACCCGCGCAAGACCTGAAAACCAAACACTGCATCATCACCTCTCAAAACCATGGATACGAAGTAGATGAAACCAGTCTGCCTGATGATTTTGAAGTTTGGTTTCGAAATCTCAATGACCAGACCGTCGAAGGAATACGTCATAAATCAAAACCGATCTTTGCCGTACAGTTTCATCCTGAAGCCTGCGGAGGCCCGGAAGATGCCGAATATTTATTTGATCAATTTATAGAAGTTTTATGAAAATCTTACTCCTTGGTTCTGGAGCTCTAAAAATTGGGGAAGCTGGAGAATTTGATTATTCTGGCTCACAAGCCATCAAAACATTCAAAGCTCATGGACATCAGGTCATATTGATCAATCCCAATATTGCAACGATCCAAACCGATCCAGCTATTTTTTCAGATCCTTCGGTCGTCGCCGATAAGGTCTACTACCTGCCGGTGATCCCCGTCTTTGTCGAAAAAATTATTGAAAAAGAAAAACCCGATGCTTTGGCCCTTTCTTTCGGAGGACAAACCGCCCTCAATTGTGGACTTGCGCTCGAAGAATCTGGATTTCTAAAAAAACATAATATCAGAGTTTTAGGGACACCAGTAGCGACTATCAAATCCACAGAAGATCGTGAAATTTTCGTCCAAAAATGTACCGAAGTCGGCGTCAAAACCCCTCGGTCTATTGCCACCAGATCACTTGAGGATGCCTGGAAAGCGGCTCGGAAGATCGGATTCCCCCTCATCATGAGAGCTGGCTTTACTTTGGGAGGTCAGGGTTCTGGTTTTTGTGAGACCGAAGAAGCTTTTGAAAAAAAGGCCAAAGAAGCCTTCGCCTTCTCTCCTCAAGTTTTGATTGAAGAAGATCTGCGAGGTTGGAAAGAAATAGAATATGAAGTCGTACGAGATGGCGCTGATAATGTCATCACGGTGGTCAATATGGAAAATTTTGATCCCTTGGGGATTCATACGGGAGAGTCGATCGTCATCTCCCCTTCTCAAACCCTGAGTAACCAAGAATACCAAATGCTCAGAACCGTAGCGATCAAAATGATCCGCCACCTAGGGATTGTAGGCGAATGTAACATCCAATATGCACTCGATCCTCATCGGCCAGAAGAATACCGTGTGATCGAAGTCAATGCTCGTCTGAGTAGGTCTTCTGCTTTGGCATCAAAAGCTACCGGGTATCCATTGGCCGCGGTCGCAGCGGAAATACTCTTGGACAATACCCTCGATCAAATCCCAAATGCTATAACCAAAGTGACTAAAGCCTTCTTTGAGCCAGCGCTTGATTATGTCGCGCTCAAAATCCCCAGATGGGATCTCCAAAAGTTTCGAAAAGTTTCGCATCAGATCTCTACTGAGATGAAATCGGTAGGCGAAGTCATGGCGCTTGGTCGTAATTTCCCAGAAGTGATACAAAAAGCCATCAGAATGCTCGCCATAGGCTCTGAAGGAATTTTAGACAGTCCTATGCCATTTAAGGATAAAAAGACCGTAGAGAGCTCCCTCGTGATAGCCTCCCCTAACCGACTCTTTGCGGTGGGTGAAGCTTTGTTTAAAGATTATTTTGAAGTAGAAGACATATATCAGCTTACCAAGATCGATCGATGGTTTCTCTCTCAGATCAAACGGATCACAGATTTTGCCAAAATACTCAAAGCCAACGGGGTCAATCCCCAAAATCTCAAAGAAGCCAAAGTTCTTGGGTTTTCTGACAAACAAATTGGGATGCTGGTGGGTAAAACCTTTGATGATATCTACCAAATGCGAAAAGCCGCCGGTATTCGCCCGGTGACCAAACAAATAGACACGCTTGCTTCGGAGTTTCCGGCTCAAACCAATTATCTCTACTCCACCTACTTGGGAGATAAGGACGATGTATAAAAAAGAGCCACTCTACTAGAGCGGCTCTTTGTGTTAAATCTAGATTTAAGTTTTAAGCTTCTTCTTTTTTTGGAGCTTCCTCTACGGCTTCTTCTACGACAGGGGTTTCTTCCACAGTTTCAACAACTTCTTCAGTGACTACGGCTTCTTCAGTTTCTGGTGCGGCTACCGCTTCTTCTTCTAGGGCATCCACCACTTGGATTTTAGGAAATTCTTTGTATTCCAAGGCTAGATCGATTTCTTTCATTCGGAGTGATTTTCCAGAACGATCCCGGAGATAACCAAGTTTAGATCGTCGAACTTTTTGAGCTCTTTGTATTTCGATCTTCACTATATTTGGAGAATGATAAGGGAAGGTTTTTTCGACTCCAATACCTTCTGTAACCTTTCGTACCGTAAAAGTACTATCAGTAGCGTATCCGGCATTGTTTTTGATCACGGTCCCTGCGAAAACTTGAACACGCTCCTTGTTTCCTTCTTTAATCTTTTGATGCACTTTGATCAAATATCCAGGACGAAGTACCGGGACTTTCTCTTTGCAATATTGAGCCGAAAACTGTTGTAAAATTTGAGACATAAAGGTAAGACTTTAAGTTAAAGCCGAGTGATAGTAAGCAAAAAAAACATTTTGGCAATACTTTTTCAACCTCTTAACTTGAGGCTTTCACAAGATCTTCGGTATCTTTTTTGAGTTTGTTTTTGAGGACTATATTTTCCCCATTTCGAAATAGTTTCTGAACAAACTTATCTCGCAACGTAATCCGATACAAAAAATCTTCACGAGTCATGGCACCATGTCTCACAATTTCGTTTGCAAAGTTTTCACTCAAGAAAGATTCGATTTCTTTGTTCTTGATATCGCCCACGATAAAAAGATCTAGATCATAGCCATCCGCTTTATCGACAAAGCTTCCTGTCAAAATGAGGATATCTATAGATCCGAGCTTCTCGAGTTTCTTTAAAAGGTTTTGATGCTTGTCATCCGTCTTTCTGATAATAGAGGTCAGTTCTGCTAAAAGATTGAAATGCGAATTTATATAATAGTACTTTTTCCTGTTTCGTTCTTTCGATTTAAGGAGTCCGATATTCTCAAGGTTTTCTAGTTCACGGCGTAAAGAGTTGATTTGTTCATCTAGTATTCGGGTGAGCTCTCGGATGAAGAATTCTTCCTCAGGATTATTAAGAAACTGCTTAAGTAGCTTAACCCGAGCCCCAGAACCAAATAATTTTTTGAGAAGCATGTTTTAGAAGGTTGAACAAAATTTGATAGTGCAAAAAACTTATTCATTTTTCGTTTCTTTGTCAATTTTTTTTAGCACAAATTCTATAGAAGCCTTTATGATCATATAATTCTGATTACAAAAAAGTAACATCTACAAATTTTTTACACTTTGTTGTTCAATATTTTTATTCATAAATGGGTCAAACTGTTTTTGGGTAACGCAGCCAAAACAATACAAAAACAATACTAAGTAATTATTATGTAATTACAAA